>NZ_QUHY01000018.1:0-83175 GCF_003479865.1 Blautia sp. AM47-4 | reverse complement strand
AGCCACGTAAGTTGTTGCAGGTTGTAGGTCATACACCTATGGATGCAATTACGAAAGAGGGAAATCTGATTAGCACGGATGTGTTTTCAACTTACAGAGATGGAAAGCCAATTGGAACAGAGGAGTTCCTCTTGCTCGATACAGTGACATGGGAATACTGCGGAATTAAGATGTAGAATCCGATACGTAATTGGATGCATATTATGTCTGCGTCTCAAATACGCTGCTTCTTTTTCATACTCTGTAATGGAAAACCAACGAAAATCTCTTTTTACCTCAAAAGAAAGTAATAGCCACCAAAAATATCGGAAAAACTTTGTGAAAAAATAGAATTGTGTTTCGCAAGGGTCCCCTGTAAAATAGCGGCAGGAGGAGAAAGAGAGAAAAGGAGCTTCTTAATCTTATGGGAACAAATGAAAAGAATATGACTGCGGGATCCCCCGGAAAACTGATCATAACGTTTGCCATACCACTGATGCTCGGAAATATTTTCCAGCAGTTTTATACGATGGCGGACACCATGATTGTTGGCCAGGTGGTAGGAGTAGAAGCGTTGGCGGCAGTAGGCGCCGGAGACTGGCTGGTCTGGCTGGTGCTGGGCATCATGACAGGTATCACACAGGGCTTTTCGATTCTTGTATCGCAGTACTATGGAGCAGGGGAAAAGGAAAATCTGAAATGTGCGGTGGCGAAAAGCTATATTATGACAGCATTACTGTCTGTGATTGTACTTGCAGTAAGTGAAGGCGCAGTTTATCACGTTCTTTTATTTTTGCAGACACCGGATAATGTTATTGATCTGACGATGCTATATTTGCGGCTGATTTTTGCGGGAGTCCCGATTATAGCTGCCTATAATATCTTTGCGGCGATCTTAAGGGCACTTGGAAACAGCAGATCTCCATTGATTGCAATGACCGTGGCAGCAGTGATCAATGTGGGACTTGACCTGCTGTTTGTGGCAGTTTTTGGCTGGGGCGTAGCCGGAGCAGCCGTGGCGACTGTTATTGCACAGGGATTTTCAGCCTTGTACTGTCTGCTTGTATTACGGAAAATCAGGGATATCCGACTGGAAAAGGAGGATTTTTACAGGCAGCCGTCTATGAGTCTGCGGCTTTTGAAGCTGGGGACTCCTCTTGCCATACAGAACGTGATCATTTCTGTGGGAGGACTTACGGTGCAGTATGTGATCAATGGCTTTGGCTTTCTGTTTGTAGCCGGATTTACGGCAACGAACAAGCTGTATGGAATTTTGGAGATGGCAGCCGTTTCCTATGGATATGCGATTACAACGTATGTAGGGCAGAATCTTGGCGCAAAGAAATATCAGAGAATCCGAAAAGGTGTGCGCAGCGGTACGTATATGGCAGTGCTCACTTCTGTTTTCATTTCCGGTATGATGGTGCTGATTGGGCGTAATATATTGTCTCTGTTTGTATCCGGTGAACCGGAGCAGATCCGACAGGTATTAGATATTGCATATAAGTATTTGTTTATCATGGCTGTCTTTTTGTGGATACTGTATTTGCTGCATGTGTATCGTTCCGCGATCCAGGGGCTGGGCAATACTTTGATTCCGCTTGCCAGCGGCATTGCAGAATTTGTGATGCGTGTCAGCGTTGCGCTGCTGCTGCCGAAATGGATCGGCGAAGAGGGAATATACTATGCCGAGATCTGTGCATGGAGCAGTGCAGCTGTTTTACTGATCATAAGCTATATGATTCTGATACGGAAATATAAAGATACGCAGTATACAGGATCACTATAGAACGCGTGAAAAGAATACGAAATAACCAAAAATTTCAATAACTAATCCAAAAATATTCTATTTTTTTTTAGGCCTCTTGTGATTATAATGAATTCATCAGCTAGGAACGAAGCGAATCTAGCAAAATCACCAAACGGGAGGAATAAAAATGAAAAGAAAAGCATTAGCAGCAATTATGGCAGTAGCTATGGCAGTATCCATGGCTGGCTGTGGAGGATCCCCATCAGAGTCTAAAGATTCTACCCAGAAAACAGAAACAGCAGATTCTACGGCATCAACGGGCGGAAGCGTAGAAAACAAGGACAAACCTCTGTGCTGGTTCAACCGTCAGCCATCCAGCAGTGCTACCGGCGAATTGGACAAAGATGCTCTGAACTTCAACGGAAATACTTATTATGTAGGTTTCGATGCAAACCAGGGTGCTGAACTGCAGGGACAGATGGTTCTGGATTACATCAAGAAAAACGCAGACACGATCGACAGAAACGGTGACGGCGTAATCGGATATGTTCTGGCAATCGGTGATATCGGACATAACGACTCTATCGCTCGTACACGTGGTGTTCGTTCCGCACTTGGAACAGGTGTAGATGCAGACGGCGGAGTAGATTCTACACCGGCCGGAACAAACGTAGACGGAAAAGCAAAGGTTGTGCAGGATGCAACTCTGGATGTAGACGGAAAAACATATACCATCCGTGAGCTGGCTTCTCAGGAAATGAAAAACTCAGCAGGTGCAACATGGGATGCTGCAACAGCTGGTAACGCGATCGGAACATGGACAGCTTCCTTCGGTGATCAGATCGATGTTGTAGTTTCCAATAACGATGGTATGGGAATGTCAATGTTCAATGCATGGGCGAAAGACAACAAAGTTCCTACCTTCGGTTACGATGCAAACAGCGATGCTGTAGCAGCAATCGGTGAAGGATATGGCGGAACAATTTCTCAGCATGCAGACGTTCAGGCTTACCTGACACTGAGAGTTCTGCGTAACGCACTGGACGGTGTAGACATTGATACCGGTATCGGTACAGCAGATGAAGCCGGCAACTGCCTGACAGAGGGTGAGGATTACAGATACAGCGAAGAAGAGAGATCTTACTACGCATTAAATATTGCTGTAACAGCCGATAACTACAACGATTTCACAGATTCCACAAAAGTTTACGATAAAGTTGCAAAACAGCTGGATGAAAGCAAGAGCCCATCCAAAAAAGTATGGCTGAATATCTACAACGCATCGGATAACTTCCTGAGCTCTACCTATCAGCCACTGCTGGAGAAATATGATGATCTGCTGAACCTGAAGGTAGATTACATCGGTGGAGACGGACAGACAGAGTCTAATATCACAAACCGTCTTGGAAACCCGAGCGAGTATGATGCTTTTGCAATTAACATGGTTAAGACCGATAATGCAGCAGCATATACATCACTTCTCTCCAAATAATTCGAGACAGAATAAGAGTGTAAATGGTGACGATTCGGAGCCATGCGAAATCGAGATGAGGTCTCTGAATCGTTACCGTAAATGAATGAAATTATAGAGGGGTGTCAGCAATGATACCCTTCTTTATTAAGAAAAGGAAGCGCAGCTATGACAGATGATAAGAATAAATATATCTTATCGATTAACGGCATGAGCAAATCGTTCGGTAGAAATAAGGTTCTGAAACATATCAGCATGAATGTCAAACCTGGAACCATTATGGGACTGATGGGTGAAAACGGTGCCGGAAAATCGACAATGATGAAATGCCTCTTTGGAACCTATCAGAAAGATGAAGGAACCATCGTATTGGACGGAAAAGAAGTGAATTTCTCCGGCCCGAAGGATGCACTGGAAAACGGAGTGGCAATGGTACACCAGGAGTTGAACCAGTGTCTTGAAAGAAGTGTTGTAGATAACATGTTCCTTGGAAGATACCCAAAGAATTCCGTTGGAGTGATCGACGAAGGAAGAATGAAAAAAGAAACATCAGACCTGTTCAGAAAACTGGGAATTACAGTTGATCTGACGCAGCCAATGAAGAAAATGTCTGTATCTCAGAGACAGATGTGCGAGATCGCAAAAGCGATTTCCTATCATTCCAAAGTCATTGTACTGGATGAACCTACATCATCCCTGACTGCACCGGAGGTTGAAAAACTCTTTAAGATGATGCGTCAGCTGAAGGCGCAGGGAATTGCTCTGATCTACATTTCACATAAAATGGATGAAATATTTGAAATCTGTGACGAAATATCCGTACTGCGAGACGGAAGCCTGGTCATGACCAAGCCAAGTAAAGAAACGGATATGAACGAACTGATCGCCGCCATGGTTGGACGTTCTCTGGACAACAGATTTCCGCCTGTAGACAATACACCGGGAGAAACGATTCTCTCCGTACAGAATATATCAACAAAATATGCACCGAAACTGCAGAATATTTCCTTTGATATCAAAAAAGGAGAAATTTTCGGATTCTATGGTCTGGTCGGTGCCGGTCGTACGGAACTTCTGGAGACCATCTTCGGAATTCGTACAAAAGCAGAAGGAAATATCGTATATGATGGAAAAGTACTGAACTTCTCCTCCCCGAAAGATGCTATGGATCACGGATTTGCTCTGATTACAGAGGAAAGAAAAGCCAATGGTCTGTTCCTGAAGGGCGATATTACATTCAATACTACCATTGCGAATATGAAGCATTATAAGAGCGGAGTCGCATTATCGCATGACAAGATGGTGCGTGCAACGGCTGAAGAAATCAAGATCATGCATACAAAATGTATGGGACCGGATGATATGATCGCCAACCTTTCCGGTGGTAATCAGCAGAAGGTCATCTTTGGTAAATGGCTGGAGCGTTCACCGAGCGTATTCATGATGGATGACCCGACACGAGGAATTGATGTTGGAGCAAAATATGAAATTTATGAACTGATTATCAATATGGCGAAACAGGGAAAAACAATCATCGTTGTTTCTTCCGAAATGCCGGAGATTCTTGGTATTACCAACCGAATCGGTGTTATGTCTAACGGACGTCTGGCCGGAATCGTAAATACCAAAGAAACAAACCAGGAAGAATTATTGAGACTCAGTGCTAAATACCTGTAACAGGAGGAAAATTGGAAATGGCAGAAAACAGCGTTATTATTTCGTCGGAAGAAGAAGCAAAGCTTTTGAAGCCGATCGATGAATATGTGGAAGAAATCCAGAAAAAAATCGATGCATTACGTGCAGACGGCTTTGACAAAGTGAGCGATCTGAAAAAACAGATCGCGATTGCAAAAGAAAACAAGAACTTATCCGCAACACAGAGAGATAAGATCATTGAAAACAGCAAAAAAGAGCTGGAAAATGCAAAAAAAGTAGAAGCAGACAACAAAGAAGAAATCAAAAAGCTGATCGCAGAGGCAGAAAGCTATCTGGCCGCGCATTACAAAAAGGATTATTACGACGTAGTAAACAAAAGCTGCAAAGCTGCAAAAGCAGAAGAAAACAGCAGATATGAGAAGGTCAAAGCAGATCTAAAGAGCGAGCATCAGAAAAAGGTTGCTTCTCTGAAGGGTGCAGAAGAGATTAAGGCTGAGAAATATGTGCTCAAAAATAAATTGTTTGATGCACAGATGGCTCACGAATCGAAGCTTCAGGAGATCAAGGACAGAAGACATGAAGCATTCATGCATAAATATCACCTGATCGACCTGTTGCGGGCTTCCAAATTTACATTCCCGCAGCAGAGAATACAGAAACTGGAAAATTACAGATATACCTTCGATTTATCTCAGTTCCTGTACAAAAACGGTCTGTATATTGTAATCATTCTGATCTTCATCGCACTGTGTATCATCACACCGATCGTTAAAAATACACAGCTGCTGACTGTTACCAACATCCTGAATATCTTACAGCAGGCATCCCCGCGTATGTTCCTTGCACTTGGTGTTGCCGGTCTGATCCTGTTAACAGGTACCGACCTTTCTGTGGGACGTATGGTTGGTATGGGTATGGTTACAGCAACCATCATCATGCATAACGGAATCAATACAGGTGCCGTATTCGGACATGTATTTGACTTCTCCGCTATGCCTGCTACAGCGAAAGCACTGTTTGCACTGTTAATGTGTGTAATCCTTACGACAGCATTTGCCATGATTGCCGGATTCTTCATGGCGAGATTCAAAATGCATCCGTTTATCTCTACCATGGCGAACATGCTGATCATCTTCGGTCTGGTTACCTATGCGACCAAGGGTGTATCCTTCGGTGCGATTGATTCTGCCATCCCGAATACTTTCATTCCGCAGATCGGAAAATTCCCGACCATCATTCTGTGGGCTGTTGCAGCAGTTGCCATTGTATGGTTTATCTGGAACAAAACAACTTTTGGCAAAAACCTGTATGCGGTAGGTGGAAACCCGGAAGCGGCAGCAGTATCCGGTATCTCTGTATTTAAAGTAACAATGGGAGCATTTATGCTGGCAGGTATCCTGTATGGCTTCGGTTCCTGGCTGGAATGTAACCGTATGGTTGGTTCCGGTAGTGCAGCTTACGGACAGGGATGGGATATGGATGCCATCGCAGCCTGCGTAGTTGGTGGTGTATCCTTTACCGGTGGTATCGGTAAGATCTCCGGAGTTGTAACCGGTGTACTGATCTTTACCTCCCTGACATATGCCCTGACGATTCTGGGTATTGATACCAACCTTCAGTTCATCTTCGAAGGTATCATTATTCTGGCAGCTGTAACACTTGACTGTCTGAAATATGTACAGAAAAAATAATGAAAGATTCATAAACAGATAGAATATAAGACAGCCCGGTCGTCCGATGGATGACTAGGGCGGTCTTTTATTCTGTTCTGGCAAAAATTTTTGTAACTATTCATTCAGCAGAGAGCAATCTTCTGCTATAATGAAGGAACAACAACGTACTCCGGAAAACAGGGGGATAAGAATGGAACAATATAAAGTGATTCTTGTCGATGATGAAGTAGAGGTCATCGATGTTATGAAAAAAAAGATCCATTGGAATGATCTGGGATTTGACGTAGTGGGAAGTGCCACCAACGGCGTGAAGGCTTTGGAGCTGGTGGAAAAACTTCAGCCGGATGTGGTACTGACGGACATTAAAATGCCTTACATGGATGGACTGGAGCTGGCAAGAAAACTGAACCAGGACTATCCTAATATTTACATTATGCTTTGCACCGGCTTTGACGAATTCGAGTATGCGAAAGAGGCCGTCCATCTGGAGATTAAGGAATATATGCTGAAACCCATCAGCGCCACCGAGCTGTCAGAGAGCCTGATGAAGCTGAAAACAACACTGGACAGGGAACGGGAAGAAAAGTTAAATGTAAAAAAACTGGAAGACTATTTCCAGGAGGTATTACCAAAGCTGCAGTCCAATTTCTTCATTTCCCTGATTGAAGGAAGAGTCAGAGAAGAGGACTATGAACGATTCCTTTTGGATTATCAGGTGGATATGAAGGGACCTTTGTTTTGCTGCATTATCTTTCATACCTCGGAAAATGATGTGCCGGATGGGATGAATCCCTTATTATTATCCATGTCCGTGGAACGGGAGATCAAACAGCGGCTGATGGAGAACTGTAATTGCCAGGAATTCATTTATATGGGTAATACCATTCTGATTATGGAACTCCATTCAGAAGATGAGATAGCTCAATTGACGGACAAGTGTGACCGGTTCTGCCGCTGGGCATGGAGAATTATGGGGGCGGCGGTTACCGCAGGGATCGGAACCGTCTGCAACAGTCTGTACGACATCAGTATTTCCTACGAGGGAGCCAGAGAGGCGGTATCCTATCGTGTCCTGTACGGAACGAAACGAGCCATCAATATCGCGGAGATCGTTCCTAAAGAGTCAAAAAAGGCGGTTCCCTTAGAAGAGACAAGGATGCAGGAGCTGTTTCGTGCCATCCATGTAGGGGATCAGGAGAAGATCCGGAAAGAAGCCATCAAAGAGACAGAAAAGCTCCATAAGAATGCAGCCACCATCAGCCAGTACAATCTGGCTACCATGGAGATTGTCAGCGGATTTTTCAAATTCTGTGCCAATAATTCCATGGATTTCAATGAAATTTCCGGAAATGTACAGAACCTTTATGAAAGAGTGACTCAGTTGGATGAAAGCTCTATGACAAACTGGATCATCAATATGTCTATGGCGATCAGCGAAAAACTGAGAAGTACCAGAAACAGTACCTCCAGACGGATCATCACCGATGCACAGAACATCGTAAAAGACAGATATATGGAACCGGCGCTCTCGCTGGATGATGTGTGCGCAGATCTTGGTGTGTCCAATTCTTACTTTTCGTCCATCTTTAAAAAGGAAACCGGTCAGTCCTTTGTCTCCTATCTTACCGATTACCGAATGGACAGGGCAGAAGAAATGGTGCTGAACACCGATGAAAAAAGCTATAAGATCGCAGAAAAAGTGGGATATCAGGATGCGAACTACTTCAGCTATGTATTCAAAAAGAAATTCGGTGTTTCCCCTTCCAAATACAGAGCTTCCGGAAAATAAAAAGACGGAAAGCAGAAAGAGCAAGCACAGAAAGACTCCGAGAGTACATCAGGCAGAAAAGAGGGAACAGGTGAAAGGGAAAATACATGAAAGATAGAAAAAGAAAGCCGGATTCCAGGAAGAACATCGTATTTAACATACAGTCGATCATCCTGTCTGTCCTTATGGCGATTTCACTGGTTACGATCATTGTAATGGGATTGCTGCTTTACCATCGATTCAAGCTGGCATTGGAAAAAACAGCAGTGGACAACACGGAAGCTACTGTAGAGGCTACCGTGGACCGGTTAGATGCAGACCTGCTGGATATCCGGCAGATTATAAACGGGGCAAACTACAACGTGGTCCAGCAGTTTGATATATCCAGCGGGGAATTCTCGGAGCAGTTCAGTCTGCTCTATGAGACCAACTCCGATAAGATCCAGAGCCTGGCTTTGTATGACCCCAAAGGAAATCTGATTGCATCGGAGCCGGTGGCGGCAGAAAAGAAAAATGTGAAGGTGCAGACGCAGGAATGGTATAAAAATGCGGAAGATGCCATTGAAAATATACACTTTTCCACACCGCATATCCAGGAGCTGTTTGAGGACGGCTCTTATCGGTACCAATGGGTAGTTTCCCTGAGCAGGTATGTAGATGTCAACAAGGGAGAGACACCGGAAACCGGTATTCTTTTACTGGATATGAAATATTCTGTGATCAGGGACGTGATGAAGCAGATCAATGACTGTTCCGGCGGAATCTACTATTATCTGACCAGTCAGGACGGAGAGATGATCTATCATCCACGGGGAACGGAGTTAAACCGCGGATTATTTGAAGAAAACAGTCTGGACGCGGCAAAATACGAGGACGGAACCTACGAGATCCGTTCCGGCGGTCAGAACGAGACCGTGATCGTCGGCAGCGTAGCCTATACAGGCTGGAAAATGATCGGTGTTGTGCCGGAGAGTGTGCAGGCGGCAAACTACAAGAACTTCCGTTACTATGTATTTGCTACTGTTCTGGTTCTTATGGTCATGCTTTTGGAGGGAAACCAGCTGGTTTCCCGGAAGATATCCAAACCGATCCGGGAGCTGGATGCTTCCGTCAAGGCCCACGAGGCAGGAGGAAAACCGGATATCTATATCGGCGGCTCCTCGGAGATCCGCCATCTGGGACATTCTGTGCAGAAGTCCTATGAACAGATCGAAAAACTGATGGACGAGATCATCCGGCAGCAAAATGAACGAAGAAAAAGTGAACTGGATGCCCTGCAAAGCCAGATCAACCCCCATTTTCTGTATAATACACTGGAATCCATCACGTGGATGGTGGAAGCCCAGGAAAATGAAGCAGCGGTTCGTATGATTTCTGAACTGGCAAAATTACTTCGTGTCAGTCTATCCCGCGGTAAGACCATCATTCCCATTAAGGATGAGCTGCAGCACAGCAGAAGCTATATGAATATCCAGCTGGCCCGGTACAAAGAGCGGTTTAAAACAGAATTCCGAATCGAGGAAGAGATCGAAAACTGCTGCATCGTAAAGCTGGTGATCCAGCCCATCCTGGAAAATGCCATCTATTATGGCGTTGGCAATATGGATGAGGATGATGGCGGCATGATCATCGTCAGCGGAAAAAAGAAAGACGAGGACATTCTGATCACCATCGAAGACAATGGGATGGGCATGCGGGAAGAAGTCCTGGAAAATATTCTGACGGATAACAGCAAGGTTCCGAAGCATGGTTCCGGTGTGGGCGTAATCAATGTGCATTCCAGAATCCGGCTGATGTTTGGCGAAGAATACGGACTTTCCATAGAAAGCGAACCGGACGAAGGAACAAGGGTTACGATCCGTATTCCGGCAATCCCATATACACCGGAAAACGCAGAAGCATTGGAATTACAAAAATACATACAGAGGAGACCGGGCGGATGAAAAAGAACAGAATGAAATTTCTTATAATTGAGTTTCTTTTGCTGCTGCTGGCAGTATTCTTTGTATGGAAGATTTTCGATCAGAACGTAGCAGAGCCCCGGATTGCGGTGATTCTTCCGGAGTCCGGTGACAAACGCTGGGATGCCCTGATCAAGGGAATGAAGCAGGCTGCGGCAGAGAACAACGTTCATATGATCATCTGCAATACGGAAGAGATCGACGGGCCGGAGGCGGAAAGAGAATTTATCAGGGAACAGAAGGACAACGATATTGATGGCTTTATCATATATCCGGCACCCGGTCATGAGACGGAAAATATGCTGAAAAAAGAGTGTGGAAAGAAACCGTATCTGCTGATTGCAGATGGTCTGGCGGTAAAAGAAGGGGAAACTGCCAGTCCCACGATCCAGCCGGATTACCGGGAGATCGGAAGATGGCTGGGAGAACGGCTGAGAACAAAAAAGCAGAAGATCGGAATTATCGCCGACTGGAAAATGTCCGAGGCTGTACAGGCGGAGATTTGTGGATTGAACGAGGCGCTGGAAGGCAGCGAAAGCAAGATCAGCTGGTGTATTTACCGGAGAAAAGAACAGGACATTGTGGAGCGGATGAAGAAGGAAACAGAGGCGGATGCTCTTGTCATCCTGGATGCAGGAATATTGGAAGAGTTTGGAGAGCAGGCAGAAAATGGAACATACGAGGGCGCGGAGCTCTATGGAGTGGGTTACAGTCTGAAGACAATTGCACTTCTGGATAACGGAAACATTCAGGGGCTGGCTGTGCCGGACGGATATGAAATCGGCTATAAAAGTGTGGAAGAAATAACCAAAAGGATCGAGCACAGGTCTTATAAAATGCAAGGATATATAACCGAATATCAGGTACTTGGCAAGGAAAATTTCTCTATGGACGAAGATTTAGAAAGGTTTTTATATTCCTATGAATAAAAAGAAAAGAAGGGTGGCAGTATTATTATCTGCCACGATAGGGAGTGCGGTGCTTGTGCTGTCGGGGTGTTCCGGCAAGTCGGACCAGACAGAGAAAACCCTGCGGGTCGGAGTGATAACCTACACTCAGGATGATCCTTTTATCAATGGATTGACGGATGAACTGAAGGCGCAGCTGAAAGCCATGGAAAACAAAGAACGAAGGATTATCGTATCGACAAAAAGCGGAAACGACGATCAGCAGGAACAGAACGAAAAGGTGGAAGAGATGATTGATGCCGGCTGTGATGTGCTCTGTATCAATCTTGTGGACCGGACAGCTCCGTCCCGGATCATCCGAATGGCAAGGAATGAAGACATTCCTGTGATCTTTTTTAACAGGGAACCGGTAAGGGAAGACCTGATGCAGTGGGAAAAGCTGTATTATGTGGGCTGTGATGCAGAACAGTCCGGGATTATGCAGGGCGAGATTGCAGAAGAATACATCAAGAGCCATCCGGAAGTCGATAAAAATCAGGATGGAAAGATCCAATACGTGCTTCTGGAAGGAGAAGCAGGCCATCAGGATGCCATCAGCAGAACAGAGTATTCCGTAAAGACACTGATGAAGAATGATGTTATACTGGAAAAGCTAAGCTATCAGTTAGCGGACTGGAACCGGGGACAGGCGGAAAACCGCATGAACCGTCTGATCAGCCAGTACGGAAAAAAGATTGAACTTGTTATGTCCAACAACGATGAGATGGCACTTGGGGCTGTGGAGGCCTATCGGAAAGCAGGCTATGTCCGTGAAGAATGGCCGGTGATCTTCGGAATTGATGGCCTGGAAGAGGCTCTGGAAGCCGTAAAGGCAGGAGAGATGCAGGGCAGCATCCTAAATGACAGAGTGGATCAGGCAAAGAAAATGGCGAAAATGGCAGTGGAGCTGTTCGAGGGAGAGGAATTTGACCAGGAAAGCCTGAAAGAAGGCCGGTATTATTTTTCAGAATATCAGAAGGTAGACGGCAGCAACATCGATGAGTACCTGAACGCAGAAGAGACGATTTCCCACTCCGGAATGTAAGCAGGAAGACTGCGTTTGCAGGCAGAAAGAGTAAGTAAAGACGTGTCTTTATTTTAAACCAATCAAGCAAGCAGCGAAGCGGATTGCGAATATCCGCCTGACAGAATGAGGAAAAACAGATGGAACATACATGGACCAAAGATTTTTATCAGGAGACAGATCCGGCGAAACGGCAGCAGATCTTAAAAGAACATATCGGAGAGGAGGAAGCCTGGGAAGAAGAATACCGGGCTCGGCTCTGGACGGTCCGATACGGACAACGCAGGCTCCAGAAGGATGAATTTGTCAAATGCCTGATGGAACTGAAGTATCTGGCGGAAGGAACCTCCCTGGATCTGGGAGGCGACAGAAGAAAGACGGGAGCCCGGATTCTCTCCACGTTGTGCCTGGCGGAAGCCATGCAGTCAGATGAGGGATACCAGAAAATTCTTGCAGATGAACTGTACAATGTATTCCTGAAATTTATTCAGGTCAGCAGAGGAGGCAGAGGATTTACCTCTCTGGTATTCGGCATGGGACAATTGTCCGAAGAAGGAATCGCGAAAAAAATCGCCGAACAGATCAGTGTGATCGCGTTCAAGGCACCACGCCTGCTTCACATGGAAAAAGAATTCACCCTGCTCCGGGAAGCCGCCCTCCGGGCATATCGGCAGGAGTATCCGAACAGGGAGCATTTTCTGAATAAATATTGAGGTTATTGCAGTAATGTCTGAAAAGTGACCGGGCGGAAAGAGAAAGGAGAATAAAATGGAATACAGAAAATTTGACAATGTTATAGTAGCAAGGATTGACAAAGACGAAGAAATATTGGAGCAGCTGAGGGTAATTGCCATAAAGGAGAATATAAAGCTTGCCAGTGTCCAGGCTCTTGGAGCGATCAATGATTTCACAGTCGGAGTATACAAGACAGACGAAAAGAAATATTATTCAAACGGCTTCCAGGGGTATTATGAAATTACATCACTGACAGGTACAATCAATACAATGGATGGAGAATATTATGCACATCTTCATATGAGTGCCGGAAATCAGAAGGGCGAGGTGTTTGGAGGACATCTGAACAGAGCGATTGTCAGTGCAACCTGTGAGCTGGTCATCACGGTAATTGACGGAAGAGTGGACAGAGTTCATGATGAAGAAACCGGACTTAATATTTTTAAGTTTAACTGAAGCTGCAAAGCAGCTATTCGGTTATGAGCAAGTAGCGAAGCGGATTGCGAATATCCGCTTGACTTAAAAGCCTGAGAGGAAATAGTGAGAAGCAACATCGGGATGCAGCGTAAGCGAAATCGAGATGTGATCTGAAGAGATAATACAATTTACGAAAAAGTGGATTTTCCACATAAATACCTGAACTGGAGGTGTAGGGGCTATGATAAAAGAACATTATTCGATCCTGTTTTGCAGCTTAACGGGTAATACAAAGAAGCTGGCTGATGCAATCTATGAAACGTTGCCAAAGGACAAATGCGATTATTTTGGCACAAACGATTCGCAGGTACCGCAATCCGACGTATGCTATATCGGATTTTGGACGGACAAAGGGAATGCAGACCAAAAGACATTAGAATTGCTGTCGAAATTAAAAAATAAAAAGATTTTTCTGTTTGGAACAGCTGGATTTGGCGGAAGTGATGCCTATTTTGAAAAGATTCTCGGACAAGTCAAACAGTCGATCGATGCAAGCAATACGGTCATCGGTGAGTATATGTGCCAGGGAAAGATGCCGCAGTCTGTGCGTGAACGGTATGTGAAAATGAAAGAAAACCCGGAACATCCGGCCAATCTTGATCTGCTGATTCAAAATTTTGACCGTGCTTTGTCACACCCGGACAGCGAAGATTTGGAAAGACTGAAAAAGTCATTATGAGATAGAAAAGTATGTTGTGCTTGATAAAAATAATCAGATAAGAGCAAAATTCGCGAAATGATTGCAATGGATCGTCAAATGGAATAGAATGGAGAGAAAAAAGAAAGGTGTGGAAAAGGCAGGGCTGGCAAAGCATATCCGGCAGATGAGGTCATGCAGAAACAAAAACAATGAAAACTACAACAAAACAAACTCATTTATACAGTAACACGGATCTTCGCAAGCTTTTAATTCCGATCATCATTGAACAATTGCTTTCTTCCCTGATGGGAACTGTCGACACGATGATGGTCAGCAATGTCGGGTCTGCCGCAATTTCGGCAGTCTCGCTGGTGGATTCCATTAATATCTTAGTCATTCAGGCGCTTTCTGCGCTGGCGGCAGGAGGAGCGATTCTCTGTTCGCAGTATCTTGGAAGCGAAAAACGGGATGGAGCAATCCGTTCGGCACAACAGGTGCTTTTTGTTATGACAGTTTTGTCCGTCGCATTATCCGCGGGCTGTCTGATTTTCCGTGTTCCGCTGCTGCGCGTGATTTTCGGGGCAGTGGAAGCGGATGTTATGAAAAATTCACAGGTGTATTTCCTGTTTACGCTGCTGTCATTCCCGTTTATCGGTCTTTACGATGCGGGCGCATCCATTCTGCGGGCGCAGAACAACAGCCGCAGTCCGATGGTGATTTCGGTGATTTCCAACTTTATGAACATCGGCGGAAATGCCATTCTTATTTTCGGCTTCCACATGGGTGTCGAAGGAGCCGCGATTTCGACTTTAATTTCGCGTATTTTCTGTGCGGTTGTCGTACTGTGGAAGCTTCGGGATGAAAGCAAACCGATTTTTGTGAAGCAGTATCTTTCCATTCGGCCGGACTTTGGTTTGATCAAAAATAATACTGTTCATCGGTATTCCATCGGGAATCGAGAACAGTATGTTCCAGTTTGGAAAGCTGGCGATTCAGTCCACTGTGTCCACACTTGGCACGGTTGCCATTGCTGCGCAGGCGATGACGAACATCCTTGAGAACCTGAACGGTGTCGCTGCGATCGGTGTCGGCATCGGACTGATGACGGTAGTCGGTCAGTGTCTCGGCGCGGGCCGGAAGGATGAAGCAATCTACTATATTAAAAAACTGTGCTGGCTGTCAGAAGTGGTTATCGTTGCAAGCTGTCTGCTGGTATTTGTGCTGACAAAACCGATTACGATGATCGGCGGTATGGAGGCAGAGAGTGCAAAGCTCTGCATGCAGATGATGATCTTTATCACGATTGTAAAGCCGCTCTGCTGGGTCATGGCGTTTGTCCCGGGATACGGCATGCGGGCTGCCGGGGATGTAAAATTCTCCATGATCACGTCCTGCTGTACGATGTGGCTGTGCCGTGTGAGTCTCTGCATTTATCTGTGCCGCGTATGGGGATTCGGCCCGATCGCGGTCTGGATCGGTATGGCGGCAGACTGGAGCCTGCGGTTCATTCTCTTTACCATCCGGTTCAAATCAGGAAAATGGCTGAATCATCATTTAATAGAAGAAAAGAAACAGGAGAGCTAAACATCTTCTTCCGGTAAAAAGGAAAGCGCATATGCAAGAGAGTCGTTGAGATGAGATTTTTGACCGCGGCTGGAAGCCGTACCTGATCAATCACCTGAGCTGGTGGAAAGAGGAGCTTGCATCCGAAGAAGAGATGGAAGAGGGACGGAACAATCTTGCAGCACATGACAATCGGAATGTAGATGAAAAGAAAATCCTTTTGTACGAACAGATCATTCGGGTTGTGTAGAAACAGGAAGAAAAAACTGGATTTTTCCAGTACCGGATGATAAGATAAAACTGTGTTTCGGGATGGCTTAAACATATGGAGGTGCAGGATGGAACCAATTTATTTGTCAATCCAGCAGAAAGAAACTGGCAGCCGCATCAAATCCCTTCTTCGTGAAAGCGGATACACCGTGAGAGACATTCAGAATGCCATGGGTTTTGAAAATCCACAGGCGGTCTATAAATGGATTTCCGGCAAGTGCCTGCCAAGTCTGGACAACTTTCTCATTTTAAGCAGATTATTAAACACAAGCATCGAAGATATCCTCGTCATTGACGGGGATATTCCTCGTTTCCGAAGCAAATACAGAGAAATTCGAGAAAGATTAAACCGCTGGTATAATGACAAAATCGTTATTTTGTGATACAGTGAAGAAAAAGCAGAAAAAGAACCGGTTAAAAAGGTTTTGGAAAGGGAAAACAGATGTCAGCAGGAATACGTTTTGGCTACCGCAATTTAGAACATACCCCAGAAGCAACGTTTGTCGTCAAACAGCGTGGCTTTGTTTTGATATGTTCAATTGAGAAAAGCGACAGAACGGATTCTGTGGAATATGATACGGGAGGATCAAATTAGACGACCGCATCAGACAACTGGATACGAACGAAGAGGAGCCGCTTATCTTATGTTGAACACATGGGATAGGTGGCTTTTTCTATTTAATTTTTATATCAGAACAAATTGAGAAGGGAGAAACCCGGAATGGATCAGATCGAAATCAAAGGAAAAGTAAATACAGCCATCTGCTATGCCAGGGTCGTAGAGGAGGAAGCCATCGAGCAGGTCCGACGCATGTGCGATTATCCGATGACGGAAGGCTCGCGGATCCGCATCATGCCGGATGTGCATGCGGGAAAAGGATGTACGATCGGAACAACGATGACCATCCGCGACAAGGCAGTGCCGAACGTTGTCGGCGTGGACATCGGGTGCGGCATGTACACCGTAAATCTTGGAAGAGCCGAACTTGATTTTGCAAAAATCGACGAGGCGGCACATGTTATCCCGTCCGGCATGAATGTCTGGGAGGGGAGACAGGAACGTTTTGACCTGATGACACTTGCCTGCAGCCGGGAATTAAAAGACACAAAACGCCTGGAGCGGTCGCTTGGAACCTTAGGCGGCGGCAACCATTTTATCGAGATCGATGAAGCCGCCGACGGCACAAAATATCTCGTCATTCATTCCGGCTCGCGGAATCTCGGAAAACAGGTGGCAGAGTATTACCAGAATCTGGCAGTGCGGCTGGACCGCGGTTATGACGAGTACCTGGAAAAACGCGAGGAGCTCATACGCACCTACAAAGAGCAGGGCCGCAGAAAGGAAATCCAGGAGGCGTTAAAACAGCTGCAGTGGAAACCGGACGAAGCGCAGATGCCGGAGGATCTTTGCTATCTGACCGGAAAATATCTGGAAGCCTATCTGAACGACGTGGAGATCTGCCAGCAGTTTGCACGCCGGAACCGGGAAAAAATAGCGGAAATCCTGCTGGAACGAACCGGCCTTACCGGCACCGATGCGTTCCACACGATTCATAACTATATCGACACAAACGAGATGATACTCCGAAAAGGCGCAATCGCAGCGCACAAAGGAGAACGAGTGCTGATTCCGATCAATATGCGTGACGGCAGTATTCTCGCCGTCGGAAAAGGAAATCCGGAGTGGAACGATTCTGCCCCGCACGGAGCCGGACGGCTGATGTCGCGTAAAAAAGCGAAGGAAACCCTGGCACTGGAGGAATACCAGAAGAGCATGGAGGGAATCTATACGACTTCCGTCAACGAACATACCCTGGACGAGGCGCCGATGGCGTACAAATCACTGGATGACATTCTCGATATAGTCCGTGCATCGGTCGATGTCGTGGAGGTGCTGCGTCCCGTTTACAATTTCAAAGCATCAGAATAGAGGCGGAGGAAACCAGTAAAATTCCTCCGCAAGAAGGAGGAAGAAAAAAATGATGGCAATTCCGTCAATTGATATGGAAGCAACAGGAAGAAACATTACAAGACTGCGGCAGCAGGCAGGCCTTACCGTCCGCGACCTGCAGGAAATTTTCGGTTTCACCACCCCGCAGGCAATCTACAAGTGGCAGCATGGCACCGCCATGCCGGCAATCGACAACCTGGTCGTGCTGGCAGCGGTACTGAATGTGTCGATCGATGAGATCGTGATTGTGGAGACAAGAGAGCTTGTGCTTGCGAGTGCATAAACCTGAGAACGTATTTTACGCAACTTTAACACAATCTTCCCTCAATTTCATGTAGAATAAAAAGCACAGATTCCGTAGCTTTTCTACAAACCGCAGCAGCCGGCTTATGGTAGCAGAAGCACTCGGTGAGGCAGAAACAGCAGGCTGGATCGGGTTGGCTCCGTTGACTTTATATGTGCAAACTGATAAGATACTCATAAGTATGTTCTTAGGGGTATCTTATTTTTGTATTTCAAAAAGAAAAGGGGAAATTAAATAATGACAAAAAAGAAAATCATTGGCCTTTGCATCGGCGCTGTCGTTCTTGCCGTGGCTGCGGCCGGTGTGAAGGAAGGCAGCTGGCTGATGAAGCATCGCCGGATGCAGAATGAGTTTACGCATGAGATGAATGCATTCACGACCAAAACAAACGCTGAGCTGATCCAGCCGACGATTGTTGCGGAGGATGATATCTACGGCTGGTTTTTCCATGAGGAAGATGACGGGCTGTACATGAATCTCTATTACCGGATCAAAAACGAGTCCAATCAGCACGAAATTGCATCCAGTGAATTTCCTGTGAAGATCAAAAAGGAGCTTCTTGTGGATGATAAAGTGTGGAGCAGAACGACGCGGACCGCGAAAAATCAGGTTCACGCGGAATACCTGGAAGGAGAAGATGACATGACGGTTTCGTTTGACGTCTATTACCAGTGTGAGGGTTCCTGCGGGGAATATTTTGCGGATATTACCGTGACGGACAGTGAGACCGGAAAGCTCTACTACAGCAGTGAAGCAGAAAATGAAGCGGCAGAATAGGAGGAGCGATGGCCGAAAAAGAAAGCAAAAATAAATGGCACACACCGGCGGAGCGGATTATGATGCTGGGGTTTGCTGCGGTGATTCTGCTGGGGACAATTCTTCTTTGCCTGCCGGTTTCTGCGGCGGACGGAAAAAGCGTTTACTGGCTCGACGCCCTGTTTACCGCAACGACATCTGTCTGCGTGACGGGCCTTGTCACCGTTCCGACGGCGACGACATGGAGTACCTTTGGAAAAATTGTGATCCTCGGGTTGATTCAGTTCGGAGGTCTTGGCATCATGGCGTGCCTGACGATGGTGTTTCTGATCCTGCGCCGGAAAATCAGTCTGCAGAGCCGTAAACTGATCCAGGACACTTACAATCTGCCGGTTTTAAAGGGCAGCGTCGGTATTGTGCGGAAGCTGCTGATCGGCACGGCGGCGGTGGAGCTGGCGGGAGCCTTTTTCTACAGCTTCTGGTTTGTGCCGGAATACGGTTTCTGGAAGGGAATCGGCTACAGCCTGTTCCACTCCGTATCCGCCTTCTGCAACGCCGGAATTGACCTCGTCGGGGAATCCTCGTTCGCCCCGTTTGTGACGAACCCTCTCATCAACTTTACGACGATGGGCTGATTTTCTTAAGCGGCCTTGGCTTTCCGGTCTGGTGGGAAGTGCTGGAGCGCGTGCAGGATCTTGTAAAAGGAAAACGGACCCGGAAAAACTTCGTGCGCGGCTTCACGCTCCACACCAAACTGGTTCTGACGACAACCGTCATTCTTCTGTTCGGCGGGGCGCTTCTGATCCTCGCGCTGGACTGGAACAACGCATCCTCGCTTGGCAGCTTAAAACCGGCGCAGAAGGCTATGGCGGCCTTCTTCCAGTCCGTGACGACGCGAACCGCCGGCTTTGAGACGATCCCGCAGGCAAACTTCTCGGACGGCTCCGCGATGGTAAGTATGATCCTCATGTTCATCGGCGGCTCTCCGATGGGAACGGCGGGCGGTGTCAAGACGACGACTGTTGCGATTCTGCTCGTGGTCGTCGCATCCTACATCCGCGGCGATTCCGACACCGTGGTCTGGGGACGGAAGGTCATGGAAGAAAACATCCGCACCGCGGTCGTTATTTTCTTCTTCGCACTGACGATGGCATTCACCGCGACGGTGCTTCTGATCTCTGTCACCGGAAGTCCTCTGCTGGACTGCCTGTATGAGATCGTTTCCGCTGTGGCAACCGTGGGACTGACGCGGTCGCTTACGCCGACACTTCCGGCGGCGGGAAAAATCATCGTAATTCTGGTCATGTTCATGGGACGTCTTGGACCGGTTACGCTGGCCATCGCACTGCGGCGGAGAAGCGGAAGAAAAGATGTGGATATCCAGCGCCCGGAACAGCGGGTGCTGATTGGATAAAAGAGGAGAAAAAACATGAGTAAACAATACGCAGTCATCGGACTTGGAAAATTCGGCTTCGCCGTGGCGACGACGCTGGCACAGGCAGGAAAAGAAGTGCTCGCAGTCGATAAAGACCCGGAGCTGGTACAGGAGATCGCCGATCTCGTCACATATGCGGCGCGCGCGGACATCACCGACAGCCGTGTTTTTGCATCGCTTGGCATCAGCAACATGGATGTCGTGATCGTCGGCATCTCTGAAAATATGGAGTCGAGCATCCTCGCCACCCTGCAGGCAAAAGAGGCGGGCGTGCCGCTCGTCATCGCAAAGGGCATGAGCCAGATGCATGCCAATATTTTGAAAAAAGTCGGCGCGGACCGCGTCGTGATGGCGGAGAGTGAGACGGGCATCCGCCTCGGAAAAAGCCTGATTTCCGGTGGCTTCCAGGACTTCTTCATGCTGTCGGATTCGTTCTCCATGGTAGAGCTTCCCGTGCCGGAAGAGTGGACGGGGCATAACCTCGAGGAGCTGGATCTGCGGAAGAAATACAGTATCAACGTAATCGCCGTCAAGGACGGGGAAGACATCCGTGTCACGGTCAATCCGAAGACGCTGCTCCGCGCAGAGGAAGTGCTGATTCTGATCGGCGAAAACAAAGAACTTGCCAAATTGATGAAAAACAGGAAATGAGGGGACCATTCATGATTACAAGCAGCAGCAATGCACAGGTAAAAAACATTATTGCGCTGAACAAAAAAGCAAAAGAACGCCGGGAGCAGGATGTTTTCGTGGCGGAGGGCTGGAAAATGTTCCAGGAAGCGCCGCGGGAATGGCTGAAAAAAGTATATGTGTCTGAGAGCGGCAGCAAAATGCATGAAATGCCGTCCGACGGGACAGAATACGAAGTAGTGGACGACCGCGTGTTCCAGTCCATGTGCGACACGAAGACGCCGCAGGGTGTTTTAAGTATGATCCGCATGCCGCATTACACCGAAGAGGAGGTGATGGACAACGGAAAGACACCGCTTCTGATGGTACTTGAGGATCTGCAGGACCCTGGAAATGTCGGAACAATCATCCGCACCGCAGAGGGCGCAGGAGTCACCGGCATCATCATGAGCCGCGGTACCGCGGATATCTTCAATCCGAAAACGATTCGCTCGACGATGGGCTCGATTTACCGTATGCCGTTTCTGATCGTCGACGATGCGGTCGGATTTGTAAAAGGCTTAAAAGCGCGGAAGATCTGTACGTACGCGGCACATCTGCACGGCGTGCATTCCTACCGCGAGGAGGATTACACAAAAGGAACGGCATTCCTGATCGGAAATGAGGGAAACGGCCTGACCGATGCAATGGCAGAGGCCGCCGAGTGCCTGATCCGTATTCCGATGGAAGGAAAAGTGGAGTCGTTAAACGCAGCGATTGCATCCGCCGTTCTCATGTATGAGGCACACGGCCAGCGCGCATAAAAGAAAGAGCGTTACCGGTTTTCTTACATTTCTCTTAACCTGCCGGAAACCTACTCGACAGAACCGGTATTTTGAGCTAAAATAGAAAGAGCAGAGTCCGGGCTGAATTTCTGTCAGTCCGGTAAAACTGTAATATTTGCCAGAAAAGCAAAAGCTGTTTTGGGAGGAAGGAAAAATGAGTGAGAAAAAAAACATCAGTAAAAAGGAGCTCCGAAGAAGAAAGCGGAAGCGTGCGCTGATGATCAAAACAGGAATTCTATGTGTTCTGCTTGTCATCTTCGGCATTGGAGTCTGGGCTTTGGCCGGAGGAACAGAAAAAATCCAGCAGAAAGCACAGGAAAAAGAGGATCAGAAAACAGCAGAGGTGGACGGTTCCGTATCGTCGGACAGCACGGGAAGTGCTGAAGCGCCGACAACGAAAGCACAGATTATGGCGGAAGCCGATGCACTTGCGCAGACATACGATTACGATGGAGCCATTGAAAAGCTCCAGAGCGTAGAGGGCGCAGCGACCGACGCGGATATCATCACAAAAGTAGCAGAGTACACCAGCACGAGAGATGCCTGTGTGCGCGTCAACGTCAACGAAGTAACCCACATTTTCTATCATTCTCTTGTAGTCGATCCGCAGAAAGCGTTCTATCAGGACAACGCACAGACCGCAGGCTTCTGCCAGTGGATGACCACCGTGGATGAGTTCAACGCGATTACCCAGCAGATGTACGACAGAGGATATGTCATGGTTTCGATCAACGATCTCGTGAAAAAGACCGTAGATGATGACGGAACCGTTCATTACGAGGAAGGGGACATTTACCTGCCGGAGGGCAAGAAAGCATTCGTTCTTTCTCTGGATGACCTTTCCTATTACCACTCTTACGACGGACGCGGTATTGCCAGCAAGATGGTAGTCGGCGACGACGGAAAACCGACCTGCGAATATATTCAGGATGACGGAACTGTTGTGACCGGTGCTTACGACTGTATCCCGCTGATGGATCAGTTTATCGAAGCGCATCCGGATGCCGTATACCACAATGCGCGCGGAACCGTAGCACTGACCGGCTACGATGGAATCCTCGGATACCGCACCGACGGTGATTACAAGACGAGAGAAGATCTGACGGATGATCAGGTAGCATGGCTTGATGCACACCCGGATTTCGACTGGGATAAAGAGTGCGAGGAGGCGAAAAAAGTAGCCGATGCGATCAAAGCAGACGGCTGGACATTCGCAAGCCATACCTGGGGCCATATCCGTGTCGGCGACAAACCGATCGAGACGATCCAGGCGGATACCGAGAAATGGCTGACGTATGTTGCACCGCTCATCGGCGGAAGCGATATCATCATCTTTGCACATGGACAGGATCTTTCCGACTGGCACGATTACACGATGGACAATGAGAAGTTTGCTTACTTAAAGAGCCAGGGCTTCAACATCTACTGCAACGTAGATTCCTCCCAGTATTTTGTTCAGGTAAGAGACAATTACCTGCGTATGGGACGAAGAAACCTGGATGGATACCGTCTGTACCAGAACCTCTACGGAGGCGGCGAGGACAGAACAAGCGATCTGTTTGATTCTGCCTCTGTTATTGATCCGCAGCGGCCGACAGATCCATCTCTTTACAATTTAGGTTAAAGAATTTTGAAAATGAAAAAGATCTCACAGAACTTTCTATTATTTATAGAAGAAAGTCTGTGGGATCTTTTTTTCAGCAGGGCGAACCGTTTACAGATATTTTTCTACGAGCGGAAACGGCAGAGGCCCGAGACGGAGCAGTTTTTCATGGAAACCGATCAATGAGAATGAGTCACCTTCCTGTTCCCGCACTTCCGAGAGGAGCTGCGAAAACGAGAGCGATCCGACACAGTATTTCAGATAGTTCGCCGGTGTCTCGAGAATATACTGATATAAAGAGGCAGCGGCCGACGCATCCGTGATGCCGAACTGCGCCAGAAAGGCTGACGCATCCGAGAGGAGCCATCCCTGGCTGTGGATTCCGAGATCCAGCAGCGAGCAGAGGGTAAGATGCACAGAGCGGTTCAGATACCAGAGACGGCAGAGCGCCTGCGTGTTTGCATCGAGATTACGTGCGGCGTAGCGGCAGGCATATGATTCAACGTAGGTTGCCCATCCTTCCACATAACCCGACGGCGCGTAGAGATGGCGGATCAGAAGCGGGTCGGAGCGCGAGAACGAGACGGTCTGGTACAGATGGCCGGGAAAGCCCTCGTGGGCAAGTGTGGAATACAGTTCGATGCCGGTCATCTCATCCGCGGGATTCAGGTAAATGGAGTTGGGTGAATTGATATCGGCGGGCGGTGTGAGATAAAAGGCGGGGCTTAAAAAATCCTTGAGGGAGTCATCCACGGTCTTTACTTCGTATGCGATACCCGAAAGAACGGGAAAATCTTCAGAAACGGCATTCTGCAGATCGGCAAGCATTTCCTCCGGCGTGGAGAACGGCAGCACGAGCGCCTGCTCGGAGAGGGAGAGCGACGGATTCTGATCGAGAATGATCTGCATTTCGGCACACTGGTCCGCAAGCTGCTGTGTTAAAAGGCGGGTCAGCTCCTCCGGTGAAGCATCAACACCGACGCGGCTGCGGAGAAGATATGCATAGTAGGAAAGTCCGCCTTCCTGCCGGGAAAGACCACCGGCGTTCTGTGTTCCTTTGCCGCGGAGTGAAGAAAGCGCATCGGAAAGAGAGCGGTAGGCGGGAAAAACACAGGAGGTAAGGAGTTTTTCATGCGTCTGCAGACAGAGATTCCTTTCCGCCTCAGAAAACAGTGAAGACGCCTGCAGTTTATTCTGAAAAACGGTGTGGAGCAGATGGCTTTCCGGTGTATCCGCGTCGGCGAGAAAAGCACTGCACTGGTGGATAATGCCATCGACCGCAAGGTCATTCTGAAACACGCCCTGCCGGGATTTTTCCTGTTCGAGTGCGATGAGGTCGGAGAAATAGCGCGGGAGATCCTGCAGAAGATGGAGGTAGTCGGCGATATCCTGCTGTGTGCGGAACGGGTATTCTGCGAGCAGAATGGGAAGCTGTGCCTGAATCCCGAGCGACGGACCGAGCGGTTCCGCAAGAAGGCTGGTGCTGCCCGGCATTTTCTCGCAGTCCAGCTCGTAGAGCAGAAGATCGAGCGTGATCTGATTTTCCGCGGAGAGGCGGTTGCGATGAAAGGATGTGAGCGTTGTTTCCACACTCTGCAGCAGGGCATCATACGAGGTGCGGTCAGGGATGGAAACCGTGCCGAACGAGGCGGTGCCGGGGGCAATTCCGCGGGAAGCCGGATCAGCGAGGGTATAGTGGAGCGTGATGGCAGAAGAGGTTACCTCGGAGTGGAACCGTTCCTCCACATACGCGGAAAACCGGCGGTTCTCACCAGGGGAAAAGAACGGGGAAAAATACCAGAACAGCAGGGCGAAAAGAAGTCCGCCGCACAGAAGCAGAGGGAACAGGATGCGGCGGTGCAGAGAAGCTGGTTTCATAGAATAGGCTCCGGTGCGGACAGTTATCATAAAGTATGTAAAAAATGCTGATTTTATGCGCTTTTTCCGTGGCCTTTCATTTGACTTTCCAAAACGGCTTTGCTATAATCAGTAACGAATGAAATAAGGGACTTTTCAGTGCAGAACGGATTTGAAAAAGAATCCGCGAAGGTAAAAGAGAATCAGGTGGAAATCCTGAGCGATCCGGTCACTGTAAGCAGGGAGTGTTAGCTGCAGAAATGCCATTGTGCGAAACGCATGAGAAGGCGCGGCTGCCGTGAAGATCTGCGAGTCAGGAAACCTGCTGGAAAGGTTAGTGAATCGCTTCCGATGAAAGCATATATTCATGGAAAGATGTACGAAGTAAAATCGGACATCTGCTTTTTTGTCGCCATGCGTCCGAAAAAGAGCTCCGGTGGAGAAACTCTTTTGCAGAAAAAGCAGATGTCTGTTTGTCTTTTCGCAGAAAAAATGTGTCCTCAAAAACAAGATTACTTGCAGGGAGACATCATTGACGGGGACAGGCACCGCCCAGTTGCCTGAAAAAGTCAGACGGAATCCGGAGCAGATGCGCGAAGGAGATCCGAAGAAAAGGAGAAGTTATGAAAGGAAATTCAAGCAAATTTCTGGCACTGCTGCTGTCGGCGTCCATGATCATGAGCCCGACTGCCAGCGTATTAGCAGATACGCAGGAAAAAGCAGCACAGACAGAAAGCAGCGCAGCCGCAGAGGAAGCGCCGCAGAGCGAAGAAACAGCAGAGACGGCAGAACCGGAAACAACACCGGCAGAAACCGAGAGCAGTGAAAGCACTGCAGAGACTCCGGCAGAAGAGCCGACGGAAACACCGGCCGCGCCTGCAGAGGATCAGACACTGGCAGGATCTGACGAGACCGAGACACCATCCGCAGATGAGGATGCTTCGGAAGATACTGCAGAGGACACTGCAAAAGACGGTGAAGAGACTGCCGATACCACAGAAAAAGAGCCGGAAGCAGCAGATGAGACTTCCCAAGATGCTGAAAAAGAAACACTGGCAAAAGAAGAAACCAAAGATGCTGTAAAAGAGAATACCAGTCCGGCGGCAGAACAGCCGAAAACGGAAGTAAAAGAAACAACCAAAAATGAGGCATCCAATACAGCCGAGGAGAAAGAAACAAAAGCAGCGGAAGCAGCAAAACCGGCAGATGGTGAGTATGAGACTTCTGCAGAAGCAACCGGAAGCATGTTCCGTGTGATTTCTTCCAGACTCATCGTAAAAGATGGAAAACTGAAAGCATCCATTCTGCTGAGTGGAACCGGCTATGATTACCTGTATACGGGAACAGCAGCAGAAGCTGCCGCAGCAGATGAAAAGAGCTGGATTGCTCCGACAGGAAGCGAAACCTATACGGATACGAAGACTGGTGCAGAAAAGACCGGATATCGTTTTGAAATTCCGGTGGAAGAGCTTGACAAACAGATGGATGTTGCCGTTCGCTCAGCCAAGAAAAAAACATGGCTGATAAAACCGTTACGATCCACAGCACCGATGCAATCCCGACGGTAACACCGGAACCAACCGAGACTCCAAGCGAAAATCCAGGTGAGGATTCCTCGAATAAGCCAGCCAGTGTAGAAGCACCGGTTACCAAAGAGGACGGCAGCGTATTCAAAATGTTCGTCATCTCCGAGGCAACAATGATCAACAAGGGCGATAAACTCGTTCTTACACTGAAAACAAACAACGTATCATTTGATAAACTGTATCTTGGAAAGAACGATGACCTTGCAAAAACACCGGCTATCCAGGGAATGCAGGAAGCAAACGGCGGTTATTCCTTTACATTTGAAGTAGATGCGGACAAAGCCGGCACAACCGTTCCGATCGTTCTTGGAAAGAAAGACGGAACCTGGTACACCAAACAGCAGCTTTATCTTGCAGTTCCGGGAAGCAAAACACCGGAAGTAACTCCGATACCGGAGCCGACCGAGACTCCGGTCCCGACTGCAACCCCGACTCCGAGTGAGACTCCGGTTCCAACCGCAACTCCAACTCCGGAACCGGCGAAAGTAGAAAACGGTATCTACAGCGGAACCGCGGAGACCGGCGCAGCTATGTTCAAAGTAGTCGGCGTAGAGCTGACCGTAAAAGACGGCGACATGAAAGCACGCATCACGTTAAGTGGTGTTGCCTACGATTATCTGTACATGGGAACACCGGAAGAGGCAGCTGCCACAGACAAGAGTGCATGGATTGCAGGCGTCGGCACCGTTGATTACACAACAGCAGACGGCGAGACGAAAACAGGAATGCAGTATGATATTCCGGTAGCAGCACTCGATCAGGCACTTGTTGTTTCTTCCCATTCTGCAAAACGGGATAAATGGTATGCAAGAACCATTACTATTGCATCTTCCAGTCTGAAAAAGACCGCAGATCTTCCGGCAGATGAGACCAATAAAGTAGCAGATGGTATTTACAGTGCAGAGGCAACAACTAATGCAGCAATGTTCAAGGTAGTCGGCGTAAAACTGACCGCGAAAAACGGAAAAATGACAGCAGTTATCACCTTAAGCGGAAGCGGCTATGATTATCTGTATATGGGAACCGGAAAAGATGCGGCAGCAGAGAGCGGCGCATGGATCGCTTCCACCGGAAAAGTGGACTACACCTTAGACGGTGAAACCAAAACCGGAATGCAGTTTGAAATCCCGGTAGAGGCACTTGATCAGGAATTTGCTGTAGCAGCTCATGCAGTAAAGAGCGGCAAATGGTACGACAGAGCCATCACGATTGCATCTTCCAGCCTGAAAAAGACCGGAGACCTTCCGTCGGATGACAACAAGGGCGATACTCCGAAACCAACCCTCGTTCCGACCAATACCCCAACCGTATCTCCATCTGAGACACCGGTTGTAAAACCCACCAGCACCCCGACTCCGGCACCGACCCAGAAACCGGCCGATACCAAACCGGAGCAGGAATCCAAATATGAGTCTGACTTAAGCGGCGGCACATCCAAAGTAGACAGTGCAACCACACTGGCAGACGGCGTTTACACACCAGACGGATTCTCCTTCTCCGGCGGATCCGGAAAGGTAACCATCTCCTGCAGCAAGATTACTGTAACGAACGGACAGGCTTATGCAACGATCGCATTCAGCAGTCCGTACTACGGATATGTAAAAGCAAACGGAAATAAATACATGGCAAATGTCAGCGGCGGAAGCAGCATCTTCACCATTCCGGTTGAGCTGAACAAGAACAATACCATCATCGGTATGACCACCAGAATGTCCGTTGCCCATGAGATTTCCTACAACATCTTCATCTCCTTGGCAGCAGCAAAGAAGGGCGGCAGCACTTCTTCCAGCACAGGATTTGTAAAAGCAGACGGAACAATCTCCACGATCAGCACCGATAACTCCAAGTTGGATACCACCGCTCCAGAGATCATGGGACTGGAATACAAAGCAGAGACAAAACTTGCTTACGCAGAGTACTTCAAGATGTATCATTACGACGAAGGCATCACCCTGCTGGAGATCGATATGACAAAAGATACCGAGCGTGATCCGGAGAAACAGAACGAGGACGACAAGAAAGCAGAAGATACCGATACCGCAGCAGCGGAGGATACCGCAGCAGCAACCGACGAGGAAGAAGCGGCAGCAGCATCCGATTCCAAAAAGACCAGCACTGAGAAAGCGAAAGATCTGACCGAAAAGACAAAAGAGCTGTACGAAGGCAATGTTGTCAAATATCTGATCGTTCCGAAAGATGTTGAGATTCCGGCAGGACTGGACAAAGATATGATCGTGATCCAGCTTCCGGTTGAGAAAACATACGTAGCATCTGAGGATGCCCTGAAACTTCTCGATGAGCAGTTAGACGCAGCAGAGAGCATCAAAGCAGTCGGCATGGAGCAGAAAGACTGCCAGATCGAAAACATTGCAAAAGCAATGGAAGACAAAAAAATCTCCTTCGACGGAGCATTCGATGATCTGGACTACAAAGCTCTGGTAAAAGACGAAATCGATTTTGCAATTCTTCCGTCTGAGTTCCTTCCGGGAAATGCAAAAGATGAGGAAGATGCTGATGCAGCCGACGAGACCGCAGATACCAAAGCTGAGGATCAGAAGGACGATAAAGACGATAAGACAACGGATGAGAAAGCAGACGAAGACAAGACTACGGAAGAACTTCTGAAAGAGGAAAATGAGCGTCTGTCCGACACCGCAGAGCGTCTGGCAACCCTGACCATTCCGATGCTGGTTGACCGTTCCGCAGACGAGAAGACCGATCTTGCGAAAGCAGAGTGGCTGAAAGTCTACGGCGTGATCTTCGGATGCGAGGATCAGGCAAACGAGCTGTTCCAGCAGATGGTAAAGGCAGAAGAGAATAAATAAGTACAATAATTTGCAGCAAAAAATGAGAAAGGGCTGCTGCCGTATGGCAGCGGCTTTTTCTTTCAGAAAGGAATATCAAATGACAGGAAAAAACGAAAGAAAGCTGAAAAAATGGGCCGCACTTTTTCTTGCAGCAGCGATGTCACTGACGGCCTGCGGCAGCACCGCATCAACGGGAAGCAGCACATCGTCCGCGTCGGGCACTTCGGCAGTTTCTGAGAGCAGCACATCCACAGCATCCGCAGCAGACGTTTCCGAAAGCCAGACGGAGAGCACATCCGTCTCGGAAAGTACGGCTGAAAGTGAAAGCACCTCCGAAGCCACTGCTGCGAGCAGCACCTCCGGGAGTGATACCGCATCCGCGGATGGTTTCGCAACGACAGACGATGTCAGCGACGCACCGGACATCACCGGAATCACCATCGAGAGCAAGATGGTCCTGAATTACGCGGAGTGCTTTAACGTATACTACTGCACAGACGGCTATAAACTGATCGATGTCAAAGACGGCGCGCAGTATCTGCTCGTCCCGGACGGAAAAGAGGCGCCGGATGACCTCGATTCCGACGTAATTGTAATCCATCAGCCGCTGGAACGCATCTACATGGCAGCAACCTCTCCGATGGCGCTGTTCGATGCCATCGACTCCCTCGATACGATTCGTCTCTCCGGTGAAACCGCAGACAACTGGTACGTACAGGATGCCGTTGACGCGATGAATGCCGGAACGATGATCTTCGCCGGAAAATACAGTGAGCCGGATTACGAACTTCTGGTCAGTGAGAACTGTGATCTGGCCATTGAATCCACGATGATCCTCCATTCCCCGAAGGTACAGGAGATGATCGAGATGCTCGATATTCCGGTCTTCATCGACCGTTCCAGCTACGAATCCCAGCCTCTTGGCAGAACCGAATGGATCAAACTCTACGGTGCCATGCTGGACAAAGAGGAGGAGGCAGCCGACTTCTTTGCAAATCAGGCAAGTGTTGTGGAAAATCTGAAGGATTTCCAGAATACCGAAAAAACGGTCGCTTTCTTCTATATTAATACGAGCGGAGCTGCCGTTGTGCGGAACCCGGAGGACTACATTTCCAACATGATCGAGCTTGGCGGTGCGCGCAACGCCTTCCGTGATCTCCAGGACGACAGCGGAAAAACATCCGTGCCGATCACGATGGAGCAGTTCTACGATACGGCCGAAGATGCGGACTACCTGATCTACAACGCAAGCATCGATTCCACCGTCAAAACCCTGGACGACCTGCTGGCAAAGGATTCCATGTTTGCCGATTACAAAGCAGTCAAAGAGGGCAACGTCTGGACAACCGAGAAATCCATGTATCAGGCAACCGATAAAATTGCACAGTTTACCAACGACATTAACCTTCTGGTAACGGGCGGCGATCCGGATCAGATGGTATTCTTAAGAAAATTATCCTGATGGAGGAACGTATGTCAGAGAAAAAAAATATGACAGGAAAAGAGAACAGTTTCCATATGGAAAACTTCCGGCGCCGTTCGCGGTATGCCGCTGTGTTCCTGGTGCTGATTCTGGCGTTCGCCGCCATCACCGTGCTGAATATCAATTCCGGAAACGTAAATATTTCGATTCCGGAAATTTTCCGGATTCTGCTGCGGCGGACCGGAGAGGGGAAAGCGTACAATATTATCTGGAAAATCCGCCTTCCGCGTATTCTGATGGCGGCAATCCTGGGCGGTGCTCTGTCCCTGTCGGGCTTCCTTTTACAGACTTTCTTTGAAAACCCGATTGCCGGTCCGTTTGTTCTTGGAATTTCCTCGGGAGCCAAAATGGTCGTGGCGCTGACCATGATCTTTTATCTGGAGCGGGCGCGCAATATCACATCTTACACGATGATTGTTGCAGCATTCTTAGGATCCCTTCTCTCCGTCAGCTTCATTCTGCTGATGTCCCGGCGGATCAAAAATATGGCAGGACTTCTCGTCGGCGGTATTATGATCGGTTACATCTGCTCGGCGGTCACGGATTTTGTTGTCACCTTCGCGGAGGATTCCGATATCGTCAACCTCCACGGCTGGTCACAGGGAAGCTTCTCCGGCATGAGCTGGAGCAACGTAGCGATCTCTGCGGCTGTGATCGGCATCACCTTTGTCATCACGTTCCTGATGGCAAAACCGATCGGTGCATATCAGCTCGGTGAGGCGTATGCGCAGAGCATGGGTGTCAACATCAAAGTATTCCGCATCGCGCTGATTCTGCTTTCGAGTATTCTCTCCGCATGCGTCACCGCATTTGCCGGTCCGATTTCGTTTGTCGGCATTGCCGTCCCGTTCCTCGTTAAACAGAGCCTCGGCACATCGCGTCCGCTCGTCGTAATCCCGGGAACGTTCCTCGGCGGAGCCGTCTTCTGTATGATGTGCGACCTGATCGCGCGTATGGCGTTTGCACCGCTGGAGCTGTCCATCAGTACGGTCACATCAATCTTTGGTGCGCCGGTCGTCATTTTCATGATGCTGCGCCGGAAAAGGGGGTAAGAGAATATGAATGAATATTATTTTCATCTGGACCACCTGACGGTCGGCTATGATAAGAAGCCGCTGATCAAAGATATCTGCATCGGCATCGAAAAAGGCGAGATCGTTACGCTGATCGGACCGAACGGTTCCGGTAAATCAACGATTCTGAAAAGCATCACCCGCCAGTTAAAGCTGGTCGGCGGAAATGTGGAGTTTGACGGGAAAAACCTGCATGAGCTTTCGTTCCGCGAGTTGTCCACGAAGATGGCCGTTGTGCTGACGGAGCGCATGAAGCCGGAGCTGATGACCTGCCACGATATTGTGGCAACGGGCCGCTATCCGTACACCGGACGGCTCGGCATGCTGACCCGCGAGGATGAGGAGAAGGTCGAGAAGGCGATGCGCGCCGTTCATGCCGAAGAGCTCGGCGGCCGCGATTTCAACGCCATCAGCGACGGCCAGCGCCAGAGAGTGCTTCTTGCGCGTGCGATCTGTCAGGAGCCGGAGGTCATCATCCTCGACGAGCCAACTTCTTTCCTCGATATCCGCCACAAGCTGGAACTGCTCGCGATTCTGCGCCGCATGGCAAAGGAGAAGGGCATCACCGTCATCATGTCGCTGCATGAGATCGATCTGGCACAGAAAATTTCAGATAAGATCATCTGCGTCAAGGGCGATGCTATTTCCCATTTCGGCGCACCGGAGACAATTTTCCGCGAGGATATCATCCGCGAACTATACGAGATTGACAATGGTTCGTTTGACCCGTGCTTCGGAAGCATCGAGCTGCCGCGGCCGGAGGGAACACCGCGCGTCTTTGTCCTCGCAGGCGGCGGAACGGGAATCCCGGTGTTCCGGAAACTGCAGAAGGAAAATGTCCCGTTTGCGGCAGGCGTCCTGTATACGAACGATATCGATTACCAGCTCGCCCGCATTCTGGCGATGGAGACGGTAACCGAAGCACCGTTCCAGGAGATCAGCGACGAGGCATTTGCCCGCGCCTGCGAGCTGATGAAGAGCTGTGAACGTGTCATCGACACCGGCGTCCCGGTGGGCATGTGCAACCGCCGGATCGAAGAGCTGAGGGCAGAAGCAAAGCGGCTTGGAAAGCTGGCAGAGTAAAACAAAGAAAAATCCAATCAAAATCTCCTGTCTGGGAACGAAACAATCGTTTTCCGAACAGGAGATTTTCTTTTTGCAGCCATTGTAAAAACAGCAAAAGAACACGAAAAATGTAATATTAAATTGTACGAAAAATTCACACAATTCAAGTCAAAAACCAACAGAGATTGACACTTAAAAAGTCAAGTGCTTTATAAAATCTTTTGGCGAAATAACGGTTTTCTCTGTTATGACCAAAACACGCGTTCTGATTTCGCAAGATTTAAACACATGCTTTCCACACCGTTTTTCGTGGATAATGTGGATAACTCGGTGTATAACTTGTTTTTAGGCATGTTTTCGGTGGTTAACTATGTGGATAACTTGTGGACGGGATGTTTATAAAATTGGCCCGTGTGGGAAAAAACCGGTTTCTTTGTGCAATTTCGACAAAAAGAGGTTTTAAAGTTTTACACGACTGACATGAAAGGTTTTTCAGATTTCAGAAACTACGGAAAAACAGAAAAAAGCAGGCAGTTCTCCGTACAATACGAAGAATGCCTGCTTTTGCCGTATTCTATTCGAAAGAAGCCATCAGTGGCTGATCAGATATTTCTCTACCGAAGTCACACAGTTCGCGCCGTCGGCGGCTGCAGTGATGATCTGACGGAGCTGCTTCGTGCGGACATCGCCTGCGGCGAACACGCCCGGCACGCTCGTCACACCGTCTTCGCCGGCTTTGATGTAGCCAGCCTCATCGGTTTCTACGATGCCTGCGATCAGTGCGGAGACCGGAACGATGCCGACGGCAATAAACACGCCGTCTACCGTGATCACACCGGCTTCCCCTGCCTTTTTGTTCGTTACCTTCACGCCGGACACCATCTCGTTTCCTTCGATGGAATCCACAACCGTATCCCACACCATTTCCACATTCGGCAGTGCCAGCAGTGCATCCTGGAGAACACCGGCTGCCCGCAGTTCATCGCGGCGGTGGATCACGTAAACCTTTTTGCACGTTCTGGCAAGGAAAATCGCATCCTCCACGGCGACATCGCCGCCGCCGATAACGGCAACGGTTTTGTCTTTGAAAAATGCGCCGTCACACGTTGCACAGTAAGAGACGCCCATGCCGGAGAGCTCCTTTTCACCAGGTACATTTAACGCGCGGTGCTCCGCACCGGTTGCAAGAATGACCGTTTTGGCATGATACTCATTTTTTCTCGTGCGGACAATCTTGATCTCTTCGTCAAGAACAAGCTCCTTCACACGCTCACGGGAAAATTCCGCGCCCATTTTTTCAGCGTGTGCGCGCAGCGTGCTTCCGAGATCCATGCCGCTGATGCCCGGAAGGCCGGGATAGTTGTCTACTTCATAGGTATTCAGCACCTGGCCGCCGCTTGCAAAGTTTGCCTCAATCGTAAGAGAGGAGAGCTTTGCGCGTTTCGCATAAATCGCGGCAGAAAGACCCGCCGGGCCGGAGCCGATGATGATAACGTCGTATAAGTTTTCCATAAAAATCCTCGTTTTCGTCTGTAGTAAGCTGCCATGCAGCCATTTTTCTGAAAGTATCGTTACGGAGCCGGTGTTTCGGACGGTTCCTGACTGTCGGAAACGGAAGATGAATCTTCCGCGGAAGTTTTTTTGGCTTCTTCTTCCGGCGCTTCCGGCTGGTTGTGAACCACCTTGATGCTGCGTACCAGCTTCAGATCGTTGTCGATGCCGATTTCAGTGTAGTCCAGCTTTTCGTCATCACTATAGAATGTGTAGAGTGTCAGGTTACTATCCTCTTTTTCCGTTTTTTCTGATTTGGCATCCCCTGCCTTCGCCAGAAAATCGCTCTCGGAAGTGCCGAGCGTGATGCCGTTTGTGATTGAAATCGGAATCTTTGTCGTATCGAGATCGCCGTACAGCGAAGTAACAAAACAGTTGCGTACTGTCGTCGCCTCCGCGCCGTAATTATGTACGGTGCAGTAAAGCTTCTGACCGCCCTTTTCCAGCGTGACGTAGCCGTATTTTCCGTTTAAAACGGCCGTATCGGACTCTTTCGTATTGACGGTCCAGTCGTGGTCCAGAAGTTCACTGACCGGAACGGGAAGATGATAGAGTACATCGTCAAAGCGGACGGTCCAGTCGTTGATTTTACTGCTGTCGGCTTCCGGTGCCTGGTAGGCCTCCACTTCCGGTGTTGTGGCATCGCTGACACCATCGAGCGCTTCTGCATCAGCCGTGGTCGTAAAGTTCTGCATATCGAGGGAATACAGAATTCCCGTTTCGTTATCGAAGCCGAGCGTGATCGTCTGGTACAGCCCGTACTCATACGTGAACTGCACAGAGGTATCGGCCTCATAACGGTCCTTTGGCGCACCGTAGATGCTTTCCACATCCTCCATCAGCGACTGCTGCAGGGTGACGCCGTTCGGCAGGCCGACATAGATATTCTGACCCTCAGCGGTCGAGGTATCGATGTGAATGCCTCCGATCAGGCATTCCGCCACTGGCTTTGCCGTGGTGTCCGGATTGGCAATATCGACGGTAATCTGGTTTCCGTCCTTTTCAAAGCTTTCGCCCTCTGAGAAGGATTCCGGCTGGATTTCCTTTGTGTCGTCGCCGCTGTAGACCCAGCCAAGCGCTGTAAAATCCGCGTAGGATTCCGGAACTTCGTATGTATCGCCCCAGATGGCAAGCTGAAAACTGTTCAGGTTCTTCGAGAGATCCACATCGTATTCCGGAATCTCATCGGAATCGCCGGAGGCCGCCAGATTGTCTTTGGGGTCGTCATCGTCGGTACTCTGACTGATGGTTGTGATCGGAATCGTTTCTGTTTTCTTTCCGCAGCCGCTCGTTCCCACGAGGAAAGCGGCAAATACTGCTGTTAAAACCCAACGGTATTTTTTCATCAAAACCTCCTCATAATAAATGGTTAAAAATATTTGAGAGTTACTTCATGTAAGTAACGATATCAGTTCCCCCTATTCTATCACATTCCGCTTCGTTTTCCAATGTCTGAAGCGGATTTGAGAAAAATGGTTTTTCAAAAGCGCGGTACGGAATACATATTTAGTAAGGAACTGGAAAGGGCAGAAGTCTGGGAGGAGGCTGTGTATGCGTTTTACAAAAATGCAGGGCTGCGGAAATGATTATATCTATGTAAATGCCATGGAGGAGCGGGTGGAGAGTCCGGGACGGCTGGCAAAAGCGGTAAGTGACCGCCATTTCGGCATCGGCGCGGACGGGCTGATTCTGATCGGGGCATCCAAAACAGCAGATTTTTCGATGGAAATGTACAACGCCGACGGCTCGAAGGGCGCGATGTGCGGCAACGGCATCCGCTGTGTGGGAAAATACGTGTACGAGCATGGGCTGACGAGAAAAACGACGCTGACTATCGAAACCGGCAGCGGAAACCGTGTGATTCATCTGCAGACGGGGGAGAATCCGAATAAGATCTGTCAGGTGACAGTGGAGATGGGAACGCCGGAATTCCGCGCCGCACAGATCCCCGTTGTTTCTCTGGGGGAATATGTGCTGGAGCATAAAATTACCGTGTGCGGGGAAAATTATACGATGACCTGCCTTTCGATGGGAAATCCGCATGCGGTGATTCCGGTGGAAGATGTGGAAAAAATATCCATTGCAAAGACCGGTTCCGCTTTTGAACACCTTTCCTGCTTCCCGGACCGTATCAATACAGAGTTTATCCAGACTTTAGATCAACACACAATAAAAATGAGAGTCTGGGAACGTGGGAGCGGTGAAACGCTGTCCTGCGGAACGGGAGCGTGTGCGGCAGCCGTCGCGGCGATGCTTTCCGGCTGTGTTTCGGAGGGAGAAACTGCCGTAGAACTGCGCGGCGGCAGGCTTTTCGTTACATGGGACCGGACGAAAAATAAGGTCCTTCTGACCGGCCCGGCCGAGACCGTTTTTGAAGGAACGCTTGCAGAACGAATTTGAAAAATGCAGATTTCTGTCTGCACGAAAGAGCAGTATGCAATATTCTGAAAATAAAAACTTACAGGAAATGCCTTTTCTTTTCAAAAGAAACATGCTACAATATGTGGTGCCCGCTACAAGAAAAGGGTGGGGGACACACAAGATATAGTGTTTGAATTGGAGGACACCACAATGGTTTATATTATCAAAAAGGACGGCACCAAAGAAGAATTCGACGCGCAGAAGATCGTCCGTGCCGTAAATAAATCCGCACAGAGAATCCTGTATACCTTCTCACAGCAGGAGATTGACTTTATCTGTAAGTTCGCAACCGAGCACGTATATTCCCTTGGAAAGACCGAAATTCCGATCAGCGATATGCACAATATCGTGGAGGGAGCACTCGAAAAAGTAAACCCGGCTGTGGCAAAAAGCTACCGCGATTACCGCAATTACAAAACTGATTTTATCCATATGATGGACGAGGTCTACACGAAGAGCCAGTCCATCCGCTACATCGGCGACAAGAGCAATGCCAACACCGACAGCGCCCTCGTTGCAACGAAGCGAAGCCTGATTTTCAACGAGCTGAACAAAGAGCTGTACCGCAAGTTCTTCATGAACCGCAACGAGCTGCAGGCCTGTAAGGACGGTTACATCTACATCCACGACCAGTCCGCACGTCTCGATACCATGAACTGCTGTCTGTTCGATGTCGGAAACGTTTTAAAAGGCGGTTTCGAGATGGGAAATGTCTGGTACAACGAGCCGAAGACACTCGACACCGCATTTGATGTCATGGGCGATATCGTCCTCAGCACCGCTGCACAGCAGTACGGCGGCTTTACCGTGCCGGAGGTGGACAAGATCCTTGCTCCGTACGCACAGAAGAGCTACGATTACTACGTAAAAGAGTTCCTGAAATATACCGACGCATCCTGGGAGGGTGCACAGGAGAAAGCCATCGAGTATGCGATCGACAAAGTAAGAAGAGAGTGCGATCAGGGATGGCAGGGAATTGAGTATAAACTGAACACTGTTGGATCTTCCCGCGGTGATTATCCGTTCGTTACCGTGACCCTCGGCCTTGGAACGAGCATGTTCGAGAAGATGATTTCCATCTCCCTTCTTGAGGTCCACAAAAACGGACAGGGCAAGAAAGGCCACAAAAAGCCGGTGCTCTTCCCGAAAATCGTCTTCTTATATGACAAGGCAATTCACGGAGAGGGCGGCATCGCAGAAGATGTCTTTGAGGCAGGACTTGACTGTTCCTCTAAAACCATGTATCCGGACTGGCTGTCGATGAGCGGCGAGGGCTACATCGCCGAGATGTACAAGAAATACAAGAGAGTCATCAGCCCGATGGGATGCCGTGCTTTCCTTAGCCCGTGGTACGAGCGCGGAGGCATGGAGCCGGCAGATGAGAACGACAAACCGGTCTTTGTCGGACGTTTCAACATCGGAGCCGTTTCCCTTCATCTTCCGATGATCCTGGCAAAATCCCGTTCCGAGAACCGCGATTTCCACGAAGTGCTTGATTTCTACCTCGAGATGATCCGCGATCTGCACAAACGGACCTACGATTACCTCGGCGAGATGCGTGCATCCACGAACCCGCTGGCTTACTGTGAGGGAGGTTTCTACGGCGGTCACTTAAAACCGTCCGACAAGATCCGCCCGCTGTTAAAGCCGATGACCGCATCGTTCGGTATCACGGCGCTGAACGAGCTGCAGGAGCTGTACAACGGAAAATCTCTTGTTGAGGACGGACAGTTCGCACTTGACACGCTGAAATATATCAACGACAAGGTTGCCGAGTTTAAGAAAGAGGACGGCATCCTCTATGCGATCTACGGCACACCGGCAGAATCCCTGTGCGGCCTGCAGATAGAGCAGTTCCGCAAACAGTACGGCATCGTCCGCAACGTTTCGGACCGCCCGTATGTGAGCAACAGTTTCCACTGCCACGTAACCGAGGACATTACCCCGATCCAGAAACAGGATCTCGAGGGACGTTTCTGGGAGCTCTGCAACGGCGGAAAAATCCAGTACGTGCGCTATCCGGTCGGCTACAACAAAGGCGCGATCAAGACACTGATCGAGCGTGCGATGGAGCTTGGCTACTACGAGGGCGTCAACCTGTCCCTGGCTTACTGCGATGACTGCGGCCACCAGGAACTCGACATGGATGTCTGCCCGGTCTGCGGTTCCAAGAACCTGACAAAGATCGACCGTATGAACGGCTATCTTTCCTACAGCCGTGTCCATGGCGACACACGTCTGAATGAAGCAAAGATGGCGGAAATTGCAGAGAGAAAATCGATGTAAAATCATTGCGATATTTGTAATACGATAAAAGAACGAAATCCCCTGCGGGAAATCCATTCGGTTTGGATTTTCCGCAGGGGATTTTATAGTTCGGCAATTATTCTTCGATATCGCGGGTGATGTTGCGTACCCAGACGTATTTTTTATAATGAAGATAAACCGCAGGCAGTTTCACGATCTCATCGAGGTTTACGATACAGTAGACAACCATGACCGGCAGCTTCAGCCAGAACGCGGCGAGGAAACCAAGCGGTACGGAAAAGCACCACATCGCGCCGATATTTCCCTGCATATCAAATTTCGCATCGCCTCCGGCACAAAAGATACCGTCGAGAACGGTGGTGTTGACCGATTGTGCCATCAGGTTCAGACCGCAGAAGAGAAGCATGTACTGCAGGTACTCGGCTGCGGTATCGGAAAGTGGGGCAAAATGAACGATGGCTGGGGAAATAAGCATCAGCAGGCCGCCGGTCACAATGCCGATGGCAATGGAGAGATGGCTTAAACGTCCTCCATACTCACGGGCTTTTTCCAGCTCGTTCGCGCCGAGCAGATTTCCGATCAGAACCCCGGCACCACCGCTCACACCGCGGATCAGGCAGGAGAGAAGGCTCTTGGCAATCGAGGTGATGGAGTTTGCCGCAACGGCATCGCTTCCCATATGTCCCATGATAACGGAGTACAGAACGTAGGCAATTCCCCAGACGAGGGAGGCCGCAAGCACGGGAAGCGTGTAGCGCCAGAAGTCTTCTGAAAGTATTTTCCCTGCGGAAGAGAAGAGGCGGTTCCAGAGAATCCGTACACGCTCCGGTTTCTTTGTCTCGAGATAAGCCCAGATCAGTTCCACAACGCGGGCAGCTACCGTTGCATAAGCTGCTCCGCGGATCCCAAGTGCCGGAGCACCGCAAAGACCGTAGATGAGGATGGCATTTAAAATGATGTTCAGTACAACCGCAGTGGAACTGATGCGGGAGCTGACTGCTGCATGACCGGTGTTTTTCAGCAGGATCAGATAGACCTGCGAAATACCGCAGAGTACGTAGGAGAGTGCAACAGCGCGTAAATACTGGCTTCCGCTTGCAACCAGGGCCGCATCATTTGTAAAGATGCGCATCAGCATTTCGGGACAGAAACCGGCAAGGATGGTAAACAGGCCGGAGAACAGCAGGTTGGTGCGAAGTGCGATCGGAATCACTTTTTCGATCGAAGCGGCATCCTGTTTCCCCCAGTACTGCGCTGCCATAATACCGGCGCCCGCCGCGATGCCTGAGATAAAAAGGCTCAAAACAAACTGCACCTGTCCGGCCAGTGAAACAGCAGACAACGAAGTCTGATCAATCCAGCCCAGCATGATCGCATCCGTTGCGCTGACGAGAGCCAGCATAAAATTCTGGATCGCAATCGGAAGGACGAGGAGTTTTAGTTTCTGGTAAAATTCATCCTTAAAATTCATTCGTGTTTTCATAAAAATTCCCCCAAAGTATAAATAGTAGTTTTTGCTGTATTATAGCGGAAAGAAAATGGGAAAACAATGGCTAAAACAAGCTATTTTCTGGTCAATGTTGACATTCCCTGTATAATATAGAAGAAAAAGAACTTTTCCGGTGCCCGTGTCCGGTACGCCGGAAAGCGGAGAAGAAGTTTGATCAGAAAATCAGGTTTCCTTCAGCAGAAACTCCAGGATTTCTGCTATCAGAATAAATATGCCGGCAGCGGCTGTCTTTATAAAATCCAGAAATCCATGCAGGAGCTGGAGAAGCTTTTGAAAAAGAAAGATAAGAAACGGAAGTAGGTTCGGCTGCCATTGGAGCCGTCGTCGAAACAAACGGAAATATACGAAAAAATTGTGAAATTTAATGGAATTATAAGACCTGTTTTCGCTGTTTTTAACAAAAGTAAAGAAACAGTGAAAAAAAGGTTGCTTTTTTCGGCAGAATCCTTTATAATCTTATTTGTGTTCAGCGAGTGGATCATCCAATGAAACACAGAAAAACAAAAGTAAGCGCCTTTAGCTCAGTTGGTAGAGCAGTAGACTCTTAATCTATTTGTCCAGGGTTCGAGTCCCTGAAGGCGCATCGAAAGCACTGTTTTTGCAGACCTGAGAGCTGCGGGGACGGTGTTTTTCTTGTTTTACAAGCAAAATACCAAAAGTCTGTGTATCAACTTTTTTACATTGCGATAGAAACAGAGAAAAACCGGCAGCGGAGCGGTCTTACTTTTCAAGAGACCGTTCTGCTGCCGGTTTGTATTTTGGATGGGAATCAAATCATTTGCGAAAGCATTCCGCTACAGAAACCGTGCCTCCATCTTACAGATCGGGTTTCCAATTGAGGAAAACTTCTCCTCATATTCCGTCATTACATTTCCTTCTGAGAGAACCACATCGTGGTGCAGATCGTATGTGAATGCAGTGAGTTCCCATCCCTCTGCATTTTTCATCTCTTCAAGAGAGTAGTCAAACAGATCTTTATTATCGGTTTTGAATTCCAGTGTTCCGTCCTTCTTTAAAATCTTCTCGTACCGTGCAAGAAACTCATGCGACGTCAGTCTCCGTTTCGCATGGCGGTCTTTCGGCCACGGATCGGAGAAGTTGAGGTAAATGCGGTCTACCTCGCCCTCAGCAAACACTTCCGGAAGCTGGCGTGCATCCATGCGGATAAAGAACAGGTTTTTGATTTCCGTCTCCAGTTTTTCCCGTTTCTGTACTGCGCGGAGCAGCACGCTGTCGTACATTTCAATGCCGACGTAGTTGATTTCCGGATGCAGAACCGCCATATCCATCAAAAAGCGGCCCTTTCCCATACCGACCTCAATATGAATCGGATTTTCATTTCCAAAAATTTCAGCCCACCGTCCCCGGCAGCTCTCCGGCTCCTGCACAACGAACGGACAGGAAGCAATCACATCTTTTGATCCTCTGATATTTCTAAGGCGCATATGCGTAAAATTCCTTTCTTAAGTGATAAATATTAGAATAAAAGCCAATCATATCCAGTATATCATAGCTCCCGAAAAAGCAAAACAGAAAAATCCCGTTTTCAAATTTTCAAAGTTTTCAAAATACTGTATACAATATCAACCTGCACATGGCATTTCTTATCAGCAATATGACAATCGGATTGGAACCATATCGAAATTATATGAGGGACCATCTTTTGGCTATTGAGATTGGAAGAAAAAATATGACCCATTGTCTATTTTTAATTAAAAAGTCGATCGAAATCCCACTTTTTTTTACGATTTCAATATGTCAACTTTGGAAAAAAAGGTGTAGAATACTAACAGCAAAGATGCGGGGAGTTTTCCTCGTCTTTGTTGTCTTTTAAATAAATAAGGAGGGAAAGCGATGCTATGGAATCTGTAATTAACAAACTTGCAGAGATCGAAACGGCTGCTACTAAGATTATGCAGGCTGCCGAGAATCAGAAGAAGCTCCAGGACGAGCAGCAGGAAGAGCGGATTGCAAAATTCGATGCAGATCTGGAAGCGGAAACGGCAAAGCGGATTGAAGAGATCACAACAAAACTTCATTCTACTACAGATGCGGATCAGAAAAAGCAGCGGGACTCTGCCGCCGAACTTCTATCTTCACTGGACGCTTATTACGAACAGAATCACGGAACACTGTCCACGCAGATTTACGAAAACATTATAAGGAAGTGAAACGATGAGCGGTCTATTATCCTACAGCGGCCTTACCACAAAGATAAGAGCCATGCAGAGCCATCTTTTAAACGACCAGAATTTTCGGGAAATCGTGGAACTGGAGAGTGTACCGCAGGCAGTTTCTTACCTCAAGCAGCATAAAGGCTATGAGGATCTGTTTGAGGGCTACAACGAAGCTGACCTTCACCGAGGTCAGATCGAGAAAATGCTGCGCCTGACGGTATACCGGGATTTTTCCAAGCTGTACCGTTTTGCAAATGTGGAGCAGAGAAAGTTCCTTGCGCTCTACTTTAAACGATACGAAGTGTCCGTTATCAAAGAATGCCTGAACACGGTATTTGATCACCGTGATGTGGTATTGAACCTGTCCATATTCGACGAGTTCTTTAACAAGCATTCCCAGCTGGACATCAATCTTCTGGCGTCCTCCAGGACGATCGAAGAACTGATTGCGAACCTGAAAGGGACAGAATATTATGCCCCGTTGTCGCAGCTCGCGGATATCGAGCGTCCGACCCTGTTCGACTATGAGATGACCCTGGATCTGTATTACTTTGCACAGATGTGGAAAGACAGATCAAAAGTAGTGACAAAGCGGGATCTGGAAGAGCTGACCGCTGCATGGGGAAGCAAGTTTGACATGCTGAACCTTCAGTGGATCTACCGTTCCAAACGCTATTATCACATGACCAGCGCACAAATCTACGCCCTGCTGATTCCGGTTCATCACCGGCTGAAAAAGGATGTGGTAAAGGCACTGGTAGAAGCCGAGAATATGAGTGCATTTTCCCAGCTGCTGGAACAAACCTATTATGCGAAACGGTATGATTCCTTCAAGGTCGATACGCTGGAATCCATGTATGCAGCCATTATGAAGCACATACTTTCCAGTGAATCCAGACAGGATCCTTATTCCGTTGCCACAATATACTCATACCTCTATCACAAAGAGCACGAGGTAAACCGGCTTATTATTGCACTCGAGTGCGTACGTTACCGTATCAGCGCTGACGAGGCAATGCAGCATATCGCAAAAACTTAATACACGGGGAGGTGTACTCATTGATTGTCAAGATGAAATTTTTGAGCATCACCGGGCCGAAAGCCGACATTGACCGTGTGGTCAACACTTATCTCTCAAAATATGAGATACATCTGGAAAACGCTCTGACGGAGCTGTCTACGATGCAGAATATCACACCGTATATCCAGATCAACCCATACAAAGAGACCTTAAAACAGGCGGAAGATTTTACAGCACTTCTGCCGGAAGAGAAGCGTACCACCACGAAAAGACTTTCCCTGGAAGATGCCATCAACTGTGTCCATGGTTTGGATCACACCCTTGGCCAGTTGAACCAGGAGCGTACAGAACTGGAAGCAAAAAAGAAAGACTTGATGGAAAAAGCACAGAAAATCGAGCCGTTCCAGGATCTGCACTGCAATCTTTCCTCCATTCTGGATTTCCACTTTATTAAATTCAGATTCGGAAAGATCACAAAGAGTATTACAACAAATTTGAGAGCTACTGCTATGAGAACAGCGATACGGTATTCTACCGCTGCCATTCCGATGAGCAGTATGTATGGGGCATTTACTTCTGCCCAAGAGATCAGGTCACGAAAGTGGACGCCGTATTCTCATCCCTGCACTTCGAAAGAATCTACGTTCCGGACGAGTACAGCGGAACGCCGGAGGATGCTTACGCAGCACTTCAGGCAGAAATCAAAAAGACAGACGATGCACTCAGCGAGTGCTCACGGAAACTGGCAAAATGCCTTTCGGATTCCGCAGAGGATCTGGTTGCAGCAAAAGAGCAGCTAGAGCAGCTCTCCGGCAACTTTGATGTCCGTCGCCTGGCAGCCTGCACGAAATCCAAGAAGGAAACCTTCTATATTCTGTGCGGCTGGATGTCGGAAAAAGATGCCGCTTCCTTCCAGAAGGACATCGAAAATGACACAAATCTCTTCTGCTTCATCGAGGATGATGCAAACAACGTTCTGCGTCAGCCGCCGACAAAGCTGAAAAATCCGAAAATCTTCCGTCCGTTTGAGATGTACGTGAAGATGTACGGACTGCCAAATTACAATGAAATTGACCCTACGATTATCGTAGGACTCACCTATGCCTTTATTTTCGGAATCATGTTTGCCGATGTAGGACAGGGATTGTGTCTGCTGATTGGCGGCGCACTGCTGTACCACTACAAGAAGATGGATCTGGCAGCGATCATGAGTACCTGCGCGGTATTCTCTGTGATCTTCGGATTCTTGTTCGGCAGCTTCTTCGGATTTGAGAATGTCATACCGGCCCTCTGGCTGCATCCGAAGGAAGCGATGACAACGCTTCCGTTCATCGGTTCGATGAACACCGTATTTGTCGCAGCGGTTGCATTTGGTATGTTCATGATTCTGACAGGAATGGTTCTGCATATGATTAATGCAGCAAGAAACCATAAGCTCGGCGAGCTTCTGTTCAGCCAGAACTCCCTGGCAGGCTTCATTTTCTACGGAGCCCTTGCCGTTACACTCGTTCTCCTGTTCAGCGGCCATAAAGCTCCGGCTGTCGGCGTGATGGTAGTCATGTTCGGTATTCCGCTTCTTGCGATCTTCTTAAAAGAGCCACTGGAGCGTATGGTAGAGAAGAAGGGCAATGCATTTCCGGAGACCGGAAAGGGAATGTTCTTTGTACAGGCATTCTTCGAACTCTTCGATGTGCTTTTGAGCTACTTCTCCAACACAATTTCCTTTGTCCGTGTCGGCGCATATGCAGTCAGCCATGCGGCTATGATGGAGGTTGTCCTGATGCTCGGCGGAGCAACAGGCGGCGGCAGCATCAGCTGGCCGGTTATTGTTCTCGGAAATGTCTTCGTTGCCTGCCTTGAGGCACTGCTGGTAGCGATCCAGGTACTGCGTCTGGAGTATTACGAGATGTTCAGCCGGTTCTATGAAGGAGACGGAAAACCGTTTGTTCCGTTTTTGAAAAAAGGCGAGAAATAAAAGAGGATTCAGAGCCATGCGAAATGGAAGTGAATATGGCGGGAAGCTGTATCGGGAAAAAGTGAAAATGGCTCCGGATCGCAGCAAAGAGTAAATTTAATGAATTAACTTCAGGAGGAAAACTATTATGAACTCAGCATTTGTACAGGTACTTACTGCAATCGCAATGGTATTAACCATCGTTGTTCCTATGACTTATTACTTCAAAGGTGAGCACAACAAAAATCGTTACAAAAAATCTCTGGCAGCCAATGTAAGCGGCTTCTTCGGCCTTCTGCTGATCGCAACCGTTGTTTCCTTCGCAGGCGCAACAACTGCATCTGCTGCAACAGAAGCAGGCGCTGGTCTTGCAACCGGTCTTGGTTACATCGGTGCAGCTCTTGTTACAGGTCTTTCCGGTATTGGTTCCGGTATCGCCGTTGCATCTTCCGCAAGCGCAGCTCTTGGAGCAATCAGCGAAGACGGCAGCATCTTTGGTAAATCCATGATCTTCGTAGCTATGGCCGAAGGTATCGCTCTGTATGGTCTGATCATCTCCTTCATGATTCTTGGTAAACTTTGATTCCAAAACCGGAAGGTATTGATCTTCACCTTAAGTTGGAGGAATCATAAATGAAAATGTTCTTGATCAGTGATAACGTAGACACTCAGACGGGCATGCGCCTGGCCGGAGTGGAAGGCGTTGTCGTTCATGAGCGCGAGGAGCTTTATGATACACTGCAGAAAACACTGGCAGACAAAGAGATCGGAATTATTCTCCTTACAGAAAAGTTCGGGAAGGAATTCCCGGACATTCTGGAGGATGTCCGCCTCAACCATAAGCTTCCGCTGCTCATTGAAATTCCGGACCGTCACGGTACCGGAAGAGCGCCGGACTTTATCACTTCCTTTGTAAATGAATCTATTGGATTAAAACTGTAAGAATGCCCTGGAGGTGACACAATTGACTACTGAGGAGAAACTTCAGAATTTTTATAATCATTCCCTGGACAGTGCAAACCGTGAAGCAGAACGTGTGATCGGCGATCACCAGAAAGCTCTGGATAAGATCTTCGAGGAGCATAAAGCAACTGCAAGACGTCAGGCAGAAGAAGAAATTGCTGCCGAGACCGAGAAAGCAAAACGTGATGTCAATAAGACACTGTCAGCGGATCAGCTTCATATCAGACGGAAGCTGTCCCGTAAAAATCTGGAATTAAAAGAAAAACTGTTTAAAGAAGTTCGTGAAAAACTTACCGCTTATAAAAAGGATCCATCCTATGAGGAGTATCTGGAGCGCAAAATCCGTGAAGCCGTTACGTTTGCCGGAAATGACAAACTGACCTTATATCTGGATCCGTCAGACGAAGCTCATAAGGCTTCCCTGGAGCAGAAACTCTCCGTAACCCTTACCATTTCGGCCATGCCGTTCCTTGGCGGCGTGCGCGCGGTCATTCCGGAGAAAAATATTCTGATCGATAATTCCTTCGAGACCCTTCTGAACGAAGAGCGGGAGAATTTCATCTTTCACGGAGGTGTAGAGCATGAATAAAACCGGAGTTATCTATGGAATCAACGGTCCGGTCGTATATCTGAAAGGAAACACCGGATTTAAAATGTCCGAGATGGTTTACGTTGGTAAAGAACGTCTGGTCGGCGAGGTTATTGCCCTGACAAAGGATACCACTACAGTACAGGTTTTCGAGGAAACCACAGGACTGAAACCAGGCGAAACAGTTACCGCATCCGGAGATGCCCTCTCTGTTACATTGGGACCTGGAATCCTGAACAACATTTTTGACGGTATTGAGCGTCCGCTGTCCGAGATTGCAAAGCAGTCCGGTAAATACATCAGCCGCGGCCTTACCGTAGATTCTCTGGATACAGAGAAAAAATGGGATGTCCATGTAACTGTTTCGGAAGGCGAAGAGCTGATGGGCGGCGCAATCATTGCAGAAACACAGGAAACCCGTTCCATCGTTCACAAATCGATGGTTCCGCCGGATGTCAACGGCACGGTTATCTGGGCTGCCAAAGACGGAAAGTATACCATCCTTGACCCGATTGTAAAACTGAAACTGGAAGACGGCACCGAAAAAGAGATCACACTGGCACAGAAATGGCCGATCCGTGTACCGCGTCCAACCCTGAAAAGATATCCGGCATCCGTTCCGCTGATCACAGGACAGCGTATCCTGGATACGATGTTCCCGATCGCAAAAGGCGGCACAGCAGCCATCCCTGGCGGATTCGGTACCGGAAAAACCATGACCCAGCACCAGATCGCAAAATGGTCTGATGCCGATATCATCATCTATATCGGATGTGGAGAGCGTGGAAACGAGATGACACAGGTTCTGGAGGAGTTCCAGGAACTGATCGACCCGAAGAGCGGCAACCCGCTGATGGATCGTACCACCCTGATCGCCAACACATCCAACATGCCTGTTGCAGCCCGTGAGGCATCTCTGTATTCCGGACTGACACTGGCTGAGTATTACCGCGATATGGGCTATGATGTAGCAATCATGGCAGACTCTACATCCCGTTGGGCAGAGGCACTCCGTGAGCTGTCCGGCCGTCTGGAGGAAATGCCTGCCGAGGAAGGTTTCCCGGCATACCTGGCATCCCGTCTGTCCGCTTTCTATGAGCGTGCCGGCATGATGCAGACCCTTTGCGGCGCAGAGGGAAGCGTATCCATCATCGGAGCCGTATCTCCGCAGGGTGGTGACTTCTCCGAGCCTGTTACCATGAACACCAAACGTTTCGTCCGCTGCTTCTGGGGACTGGACAAATCTCTGGCTTACGCCCGTCATTTCCCGGCGATCCACTGGCTGACCAGCTACAGTGAATACCTGCAGGATCTGTCGCCGTGGTACAAAGATCACGTAAACAAAAACTTTGTAGATATGCGGAACCAGTTAATGGGAATCCTGAACTCCGAGAGCTCCCTGATGGAAATTGTAAAACTGATCGGTAGCGATGTTCTTCCGGATGACCAGAAGCTGACCCTGGAAATCGCCAGAGTTATTCGACTGGGCTTCCTGCAGCAGAACGCATTCCATCCGGATGACACCTGCGTATCCTTGGAAAAACAGTACAAGATGATGGAAGTTATTCTTTATCTGTACAAGAAATCCAAAGCGCTCGTGACGATGGGCATGCCAATGTCCGTACTGAAAGAGGACAAGATCTTCGACCGCGTCGTTTCTATTAAATACGATGTACCGAATGACCGTCTGGATCTGTTTGACACATACAAAAAAGATATCGACACCTTCTACGATAAGGTACTCGAGAAGAATGGTTAAGGAGGGAATTCATCATGGCAATTGAATATTTAGGCCTTAGTGAGGTCAATGGCCCTCTGGTTGTTCTGGAAGGTGTAAAAAATGCTTCCTACGAGGAAATCGTAGAATTTACCGTAGACGGCAATGAGAAAAAACTGGGACGTATCGTTGCTGTATACGAAGATAAAGCCGTTATTCAGGTATTTGAGGGAACTTCAAGCATGTCTCTTACCAATACCCATACCCGTCTGACCGGACATCCGATGGAGATCGGACTTTCCGAGGAAATCCTGGGACGTACCTTTGACGGTATCGGAAAACCGATCGACCGCATGGGACCGATTGACGCAGAGGTAAGAAGAAACGTCAACGGCCTGCCGCTGAACCCGGTTACCCGTAAATACCCAAGAAACTATATCCATACCGGTATCTCTGCAATCGACGGTCTGACCACCCTGATTCGTGGACAGAAGCTGCCGATTTTCTCCGGAAACGGACTTCCGCACGACCAGCTGGCAGCACAGATCGTACAGCAGGCATCCCTGGGAGATTCTGATGAAAAGTTCGCAATCGTATTTGCCGCTATGGGTGTTAAATACGACGTAGCAGAGTTCTTCCGCCGGACCTTCGAGGAAAGCGGTGTATCTGACCACGTTGTTATGTTCCTGAACCTGGCAAATGACCCGGTTGTAGAGCGTCTGATCACTCCGAAGGTAGCGCTGACAGCTGCCGAGTACCTTGCATTCGAGAAAGGCATGCATATCCTGGTTATCCTGACCGATATCACATCCTTCTGCGAGGCTATGCGTGAGGTTTCCTCCTCCCGTGGAGAGATTCCTTCCCGTAAAGGTTATCCTGGATACTTGTACAGTGAGCTGGCTACGCTGTATGAGCGCGCCGGAATCGTACAGGGCGTAGAGGGATCCGTAACACAGATTCCGATCCTGACCATGCCAAACGATGATATCACGCACCCGATCCCTGACCTGACCGGTTACATCACCGAGGGTCAGATCGTACTGGACCGCCAGCTTCACGGCCAGTCTATTTACCCGCCAATCAGCGTGCTGCCGAGTCTTTCCCGTCTGATGAAGGACGGTATCGGTGAGGGCTACACAAGAGCCGATCATCAGGACGTAGCGAACCAGCTGTTCTCCTGCTATGCAAAGGTAGGAGATGCGCGTTCCCTGGCATCCGTTATCGGTGAGGATGAGCTTTCTCCGATCGATAAACAGTACCTGGTATTCGGTAATGAATTCGAGCATGAATTCATCGGCCAGGGAATGGATGAAAACCGTTCCATGGAAGATACGCTGAACAAGGCATGGGAGCTTCTTGGACTGCTTCCGAGAGAAGAGCTCGACCGTGTCAACACCAAGGTTCTGGATCAGTATTATCATCCGACCACCATTGATGCAGTAGCAAAAGCAAAGGCAGAAGCCGATGCCATGAATGAGTAAGCGAGAGGAGTGAGATCGGAATGGACCCGAATACCTTTCCTACCAAGGGAAACCTGATTCTTGCAAAGAACTCTCTGAAACTTGCCCACATGGGTTACGAGCTGATGGACAAGAAGCGGAATATTCTGATCCGCGAGCTCATGGGCCTGATCGATGAGGCGAAGGATATTCAGCGTCAGATTGATGTGACGTTCCGCGAAGCATATGCGGCGCTGCAGATTGCTAACATGGAGATCGGTATCACCAACGTACAGACCGTGTCCTATACCGTTCCGGTGGAGGAATCCATCCGGATCAAGACAAGGAGTATCATGGGCGTGGAAATTCCGCTGGTAGAGGCTGATACGTCCGGACAGGCCCCGACGTATGCTTACTACAGCACGAAGGAGTCCCTGGATCAGGCAAGACAGGCCTTTGAAAAAGTAAAAGACCTGACCTTAAACCTTTCCATGATAGAGAACTCGGCGTACCGCCTTGCTGCGGCAATCAAGAAAACACAGAAGCGTGCCAACGCGCTGAAGAACATCACGATTCCGCATTACACCCAGCTGTCCAAGGATATCGCGGACGCACTGGAGGAGAAGGAGCGCGAGGAGTTCACACGACTGAAGGTCATCAAACAGAGAAAGAACAAGGCAAGCTGATAAGGCTTTCCCGGAATAGAGATGAAAAACCCGCTTGGGCCGCGAAGAGATTTGCGGTGCCGGGCGGGTTTTTATGTGTCATGCAAAAAATATGTTTTTGGCTGTACTTTTTGTGCAAAAATTTTATAAAAATTTTCTATCTTTTTAAAACGGTCTTTGCTATAATACGTAAGGCGATTGTAAAAAAAGTTAAGATTTTGTAAGCTGTAATGCTTTTTGGAGGCAGGAAGATGAAACACAAGAAACAGAAAAAAACGAAAAAAGCAGGGCGCATTCTGCTGGCTGTGTTTGCAGTGTTGATCGGAACGCTTGGCGTGCTGCTGTTTACGTCCGAGCGCTGGATGCGGAAAACATGGCCGAATCTGAGCATGGAAGAGCTTGTTTACCAGTTAAAGGCCCCGATTGCCGGAACCAGCCATGATCTTCTGATGAGTTATGTCTGCTCAAGTGCGCTGATCGCAGCGGCAGCACTCATCCTTCTGATTCTGGTCAGCATTTTTCTTCGGGAAAAACGCAAAGCCCATGTGGCGTTCGGGATGATCTGTATCGCGGCAGGAGCCGCCAGCATCGTCTATTCCATCAATGACGTGTGGGCAGCACTGGACGTAAAAGATTATCTGAAAAATCAGAGCACGTACAATACCGTGGTAGAAGACAACTACGTAGATCCGGACCGCGTGAATATCACGTTCCCGGAACAGAAACGAAATCTGATCTATCTCTATCTGGAATCCATGGAGAGCACCTACGCAGACAAAGCCTCCGGCGGAGCATTCGATAAAAACTATATCCCGGAGCTGACCCAGCTTGCCGCAGACAACATCAGCTTTTCCAACACGGAGCTGCTTGGCGGCGGCCAGCCTACCGTAAACGCAACCTGGACCATTGCCGGAATTTTCGCACAGACCTCCGGTCTGCCTCTCAGCATCGGAATCCAGCGAAATGAGATGGCATATCAGACCAGCTTCTTCCCGGAAATCAATACCCTGGGTGATGTCCTGGCGGATGAAGGCTACAAGCAGTATTTCTTCATCGGTTCAATCGGACAGTTCGGCGGCCGGGAAGAGTACTTTAAAGAGCACGGTGACTACGAAGTAGACGATTACAGCTGGGCTATGGAAAAAGGCCTGATCCCGGAAGGATATTACGAATGGTGGGGCTATGAGGATGAAAAACTCTTTTCCTTTGCCAAAGACCGCCTGACCGAAATCGCAGCAGAGGGAGAGCCGTTCAACTTCACCATGCTGACCGCAGACACCCATTTTGAGGATGGATATCCGTGTGAGCTCTGCGATGAAGAAAACGACGGTGACAACCAGTACGGAATGGTTCTGCACTGCTCCAGCAAGCAGGTCACCGAGTTCGTTTCCTGGATTCAGCAGCAGGATTTCTACGAGAACACAACGATCGTAATTTCTGGCGACCATCTGACGATGGATTCCGATTTCTGTGAGAACATTGATCCGGACTACACCAGAACCGTATACAACGTGATCATCAACTCTCCGATCCAGCCGCAGCAGGAGAAAAACAGAAGTTTCACCACCATGGACATGTTCCCGACCACGCTTGCCAGCCTCGGCGCCACCATCGAGGGCGACCGCCTCGGCCTTGGAACCAACCTGTTCTCCGGCGAGCAGACACTTGCTGAGAAGCTGACCTTTGACCAGTTCAATGATGACCTCTCCCAGAAATCCAAATTCTTCGAGAAAATGGAAGAGCAGGTAACCTCCATCTGGACCAAAACCGATGAGGGCTGGAAGTTCTACATCGAAGACGAAGACCGCTGGGCCAAAGGCGAATGGGTATCCCTGAACCCGCACCGCTATGCGAATGACACCGAGCAGAGATACTACATCGATGCAAACGGCTATGCTGTCAAGGGATGGAAGCTGATCGACGGAAAGTGGTACTACTTCTCCGTCAAGGGAAGCTACCGCCTCCTTGAAGGACCTTGCGACGAACCGTTTGATGTGGATGAGTCGCAGTATTCTTAAAAAATAGAACATATAAAAACACCGGCTTCCCGGAGACAGATAAAAATCTGTTTCCGGAGAAGGCCGGTGTTTTTTGTTAATTCAGAGAGAGACTACAAAAGAGTGATGTATGATTCGATTATCTTGCCTGGAAACGGTCATAAACGGTTTGCACAATTTCTACTGCACGATCAACATTCATCTGCTTCAGCTGAGCGATAAAATCATCATATTCATCCATAGAAATAACACCTGTGATAAACTGAGATGTTTTTTCGTTTACAATTGTCGTAACATCAGTCATGATTTTGCTGTATTCTTTGTTTTCGTCTGAAGAAATACCCATAGCACTGACATCAGGCAGACAGTTTTCGGTGCCAGCTTCTGCCCAGATATCATAGGAAACAAGATCTTTTTCCGGAACGGCGGCAAGCTCACGTTTCCAGTCCTGCAGGCAGACACGGGAAGGTGGCATAGTGAAATAAGCCATTGCCTGTGCAAAAGTATAATCTTCGTTGGCAGTTACTTTGGAGGTGAAAACTGGAGTTCCGTCTTCCTGATATTCAAAAGTATCGCCCTCGGTACCATAGTTGGCTAAAAGAGCACCTTCCTCGCTGAAGAGATAATCCAGCCATTTTACACAGAGCTCGGCATTTGGAGAATCTGCGGAAACTGTGATGCACGGACCGAGCAGATAATACATATTTAATTTTACAGTATCTTCAGCATTTACTTTCGGGGCAGGAACAGGAACGTACTCGGCATTTGGATCTGAGTTTGCACCTTCGTATGCTGCGATTAATGTGTAAATAGAGCAAAATGCACCGGTTTTTCCTGTGGTAACCATTGCATTGTCCGGAAGGACTGCGTTTGTAGACATAAAGTCAGGATCAATTAATCCCTCACTGTACCAGCGATGCATCATTTCAACATAATCTTTCCAGCCGCTTTCAATCGGTCCGTATTTAACAACGCCGTTTTCCTGATAGAAAGTATTGGAAACTCCATAACCGGCATTTAAGGCATTGGCAAATGCATCATATCCAGTATAAGAAAGCGTCAGCGGAGCAGTTGCACCTTCCTGGTCTTTAAAAGCAGTAAGCATGGTTTCCCAGTCATCGTAGGTGACCGGAGTATCCATACCGAGGTCATCGAGCCAGTCTTTGCGGACATACATGCCGGCATATGGTCCCTGCTGTTCTGACATGATCTGATAGATACCGACCATACGTCCGTCATTGGTATAAGCACTGCGCTTCAGATTTTCATCTTCTTCTCCGGCCTTTTCGAGAGCAGCCATATAATGAGGAGCATACTTCTGGATGAGATCTGTCAGGTCCATATAATAGCCATCGTCTACAGCGGCATCAAGACCGTCAGGATAAACATAGGAAGGGCCACTGTTTTTGATCATATCCGGCAGTTCGCCGCCTGCGATCATAAGATTGTAAGCAGATGCTTCGTCTCCAATGGCGGGATGCTGAAATTCAATATGTACATTCGTTTTTTCTTCCAGCTTTTGAAAAAATTCTGTATCACCGAGAGAATCTACAATACTTGCAGCATTGGCATCCATAGGAGTCCAGAGAGTTAATGTTGTTTTCTCATCCACTAATGGAAGAGAAACTTCAGTATCTGCAGCAGAAGTGTCAGAACTTACAGAAGAAGCTGCAGAAGAAGTATTAGAAGAAGCAGAGGTGGAACTGCCGGAAGAAGTGCTGCCGTTAGCACCGCATCCTGCCAGAAGAACAACGCTCTGTAATAAGGCGCCCATGCGTATAGCCTGTCGTATTCTTTTTTTCATACTTGAAATCTCCTTTTCTTTTGATTTTCGTTCTAATGTTCGTGCACGTTACCTGTATTATAAGAGAAAGGTGGGAAAAAAGAAAAGAACCAGTTTTTGCGTCAGGTGCAGTTTGCCGTCAGAATCAGAATTGCCAGAATGTGTTTTGATTGCCGTTTTGCGTGATCCTTGGGCAATTTTGAGACTTTTCCGGGGGTGCGTGCTATAATTTAAGGAAGAAAATGCATGGGGGATGCAAAAGATGAAAGAGAAAAAAATATTTTTATCCGTGATGAAAACGTATCTGGTGTTGGTGATGATCCTGTTGATTGTACTGATTGGCTGTTCTTTTTATTCCTATCAGAGTTTTAAGAGCAATACGAAAAATGCGCAGGTTGCATTATTAAATCAGGTACAGCATGAGATGGACATTCGGCTGGAAAATATTTCAAAGATCAGCCAGCTTCTGGCGGATCATCCGATTGTTCAGGAAATAGCGGAACTGGAAGATGAGCAGCCGGAGTATCAGCTGAAGTATACAGAATTGAATCAGGTTCTGCGCAATGAAAATACGATGCAGCAAAGTGAAGCAGAAACGGTATTGTATTTTAAAAACAGCAACGCTGTGTTTACTGGAAACTATCGGTACCAGGACGAAAATTTGGATGCATTTTTGAAAAAGAAAGGAATTTCTGAAGAAGAATTTCAGAATCTGGTTTCCCTGGAAAGAAATAAGGGAGCATATCAGATTTTAAAATCGGGCACAAAAAGTGCGGTACTGATCCATTTAAACCCAATTTTGGATAAAAGCTATCATCGGGCTGGTGTAGTTATTACGTTTGTTTCTGTCAGAGAGTTTGAAAAAATATTAAACCTGAGTGACTATATTGAGCAGAGTATTTGCTGCATGGCAAACGGAGATCGCTCCCTGATGATTGGTACCGTTCCGGAGGGACAGGATGTGCTGCAGCAGAACAGTTATGAAGAGATTGTGTGCAATTCCGAACCTGTGATGCAGGAAATACAGGGAAAACGATATATTACAATGGGAATATCTTCCCAAAGCGGAGTATGGAACTATTATTTTTCTATTCCAATGTCGATTTTTTATCAGCAGAACAGAACATATTTTATCATTATTGCGGGTGCTGTTCTGATGAGCCTGTTGGCAGGCGTTTTTCTGGCATGGCATTACAGTAAAGCATTTTCAGAACCAATCCAGGAGATTCTGGATACGTTTCGGATGGATGGAGCAGACAGTTATCCTGAAATGATGAAATCCTTGGAAAAAACAATGCTTGTCTATGAGTATAGGCTGCATGACATACAGAAACAGTTAAGAGGAAGTATGCAGCAGCAAAAAGATGAGTTTCTGTTTTCCATGTGCAGAGGTAATATCAATGAGAAAAAAGTACAGGAAAAACTGAGTAAATATGAGATTTCATTAAAAAATGCTCCGTTCGAATTTATGATGTTCCAATACAGGGAGATCGAAGAATCTACATTTTGTGTGAATGGTACGGTAGATTATGATCTGCTGTTGTTTGTAAGTCAAAATGTTATTGAGGAGTTGCTTTGTAAGAACGGAGGGGCTGCATTTCGTCATGACAGAATGATCTTGTGTATCTGTCAGCCGGTGGAAGAGGCTGATGTACTCAATCAGCTGCTGAACCAGATCGTTGATTTCCACAAGGATGTTATTCATGCAGAACTGTGTGTGTTCCGCGGAGGCCAGGGCAGTGAGCTAAGCGATATTCCAGAGCTGTTTTTAAATGCGGAGGAAATGGCAAACTATAAGACTTTCTGGGAAAAGGATATTCCGAATATTTTAGACTATCGTGACAGCAAATCCAGGAAAGCGCTGGAAGAAGATTCTATTTCGCTGGATATTCAGAAACGCTTTTTAAATCTGCTGTCCATCAAAGACTACACGAATGCGTATGAACTGCTGACAGAACAGTTAAATATGGTGGAACAGGGAGAAATCAAAAACTTTCAGTTGGAGCGATACAAAATTTATGGTTTGGTAAGCAATCTGTTGGAAGGAATTCCACATGTGGATCAGCTCGAGAAAAACAGCACGGAAGAAGCAAGACAGATCGGTGAGATTCTGGAATCACTTTCTAATGTAAGATCACTGCAGGAGATCAGGGAAAAAATTGATCTTCTGTTTGAAAAAATTCTTTCCTATCAGAAGGGAACGGAGAAAGAAGGCTTTCCATGGGTATGGGAAGTGCAGAGTTACATTGAGAAAAACTATGCAGACCCGCAGATGGATGTGCAGTATCTGGCGGAAAAGTTCCATCTGTCAACATCACATCTGAGCAGAAACTATAAAAAAGTAACGTCAATTGGTGTGAGAGACAACATTCATATCGTGCGGATTGCGAAGGCAAAAGAACTTTTGATGCAGGGAATGAGCGTGCAGGAAATTGCGGAAAAGGTAGGATATGTGGAATCCAGAGCATTGATTCGTACGTTTAAACGGTATGAAGGAGTGACTCCGGGCCAATATCGGGAAACTATGGTGCAGAAATAGCAGAAAATGAGTACCACCACAAGAAAAGGCCATAAAAAAGCAGCAGAAAAAGGAGGGAAGCCACAAAAAGTGGTTCTTTCGAACCGGCAGGGAAGACGATACAATCAGATTAATGATAAGTCCGGCGGGAAGAAAGGAGCACATATGAAAACAAAAAAATTTACAAGGAAGGAAATCGTAAAAGACTGGAAGAAAAACAAACTGCTGTATCTTATGGCGGTTCCGTTGATTGCATTTTTTATCGTATTTGCATATCTTCCAATGGGAGGCATCCTGATGGCATTTGAAAATTACAAGCCAAAACTTGGAATTCTCAGAAGCCAATGGGTAGGTCTGGAAAATTTTAAAGACTTTTTTCAATCGGTATTTGCGTGGCGTGTCATTCGGAATACGGTTGTGCTGAGTATGTTGCAGCTGATCATTGAGTTTCCGCTCACGATCATTTTTGCGCTGCTTCTGAATGAACTGAAGGATTCCATTTTCAAAAAAGGTGTACAGATGATTACCTATATGCCGTATTTTATTTCCATGGTCGTTCTGGCAGGTATCATTGTAGACTTTACCAAAAGTACAGGTGTCCTGTCGCAGATCGTTACCTTTTTTAGTGGAAAACAGGTAAATCTGTTATCCGATCCGGCGTGCTGGCGTCCTTTGTACATTGTTTCGGATTTATGGCAGGGACTTGGCTTTGGAAGTATTATTTATGTAGCAGCACTTTCCGGCGTGGATCAGGAACTGTATGAGGCAGCAAAAATTGACGGAGCAAACCGCTGGAAACAGACACTGCATGTAACACTGCCTGGAATTTCCTCCACCATTATTATTATGTTGATTCTGCGAATCGGTTCCATCATGTCGGTTGGATATGAGAAGACCATTCTTTTATATAACCCTCAGGTTTATGAAACCGCAGATATTATTTCCAGTTTTGTTTACCGAAAAGGTCTGGAAGAGTTTAACTATGGATACAGTACGGCTGTCAGTCTGTTCAACTCTGTGATTAACTTCATTATGCTTGTAAGTGCAAATGTTATCAGCCGGAAGTACTCGGAAACAAGTCTGTTTTAGGAGGAAAAAACATGAAAAAAACAAAAACGTCTCTGGCGCGAAAAATATTTATTGTATTTGACTATCTGGTTCTAATTTTTCTTGCAGTTGTATGTTTGCTGCCGATTCTTCATGTGGCGTTTGCATCGGTTTCTGATCCCAACTGGGTCATGAACCAGAGCGGATTGATTTTAAAATCACATGGTTTTACGCTGGAGGGATATAAGCTGGTATTTCAGACAAGACAGTTGATGGGAAGCTATGGAAATACTCTTTTTTATGTGTTTGCATCGACAGCACTTGGAATGCTGATTACTGTATTGGGAGCGTATCCGCTTTCGAAAAGCGATCTGCTCTGGTCGAATGCACTGATGCTGATTATTTCCTTTACCATGATGTTCAGCGGAGGAATTATCACGTTCTATATGGTAGTAAGAAGCCTTGGAATGTACAATACCCGCCTTGCGGTTATTCTTCCGACGTGTGTCAGCGCATTTAACCTTATTCTGGTCAGAACGGCAATGGCAACGCTTCCGAAAGAACTGGAAGAATCTGCGCGTCTGGATGGGGCAGGACCAATTGCTGTACTTTTTAAGATTGTTCTTCCATTGATAAAAGCAACGCTTGCAACAGTAACGCTGTACTATGTAGTTGCAAACTGGAATTCCTGGTTCAATGCATCCATTTTCCTGACAGACCGGGACAAATATCCACTGCAGCTGATTCTGCGGGAAGTACTGATCCGAAACGATACAAGTTCGGCAACATCCGCATCTTCAGGAGAACTTGCAGGACTTGCGGATTCTTATAAGCAAATTATAAAATACTGCACCATTATGGTGGCATCTGTTCCAATTTTATGTTTTTATCCGTTTGTTATGAAGTATTTTAAAAAGGGTGTTATGGTAGGATCAATCAAAGGCTAAGGAGGAAGATCATGGAATTTTACGAAAAAGTCAATCGAATTGCGAAAACAGAAAAAGGAGAAATTGAGGGGATTCCGGGAAATATTCCACAGTATACGGTATTTAAAGGGATTCCTTATGCAAAAGCCCCAGTTGGAGAGCTCCGCTGGAGAGAGCCGCAGGAAACAGAAAAGTGGGAAGGCGTTTATCATGCAGATCATTTCGGACCGATTGCGCCGCAGATGCGCCACCCGAAAGGCAGTTTGTATGGTGATGAATTTTTCCAGTCCGCAGAAGATATGAGTGAAGACTGTCTGTACCTGAACATCTGGACGCCGGAAGTGAAGGAGGAGAAAAAACTGCCGGTTCTGTTCTGGGTACATGGCGGCGGACTCACAGGTGGATATGGATTTGAACCGGAGTTTGACGGAGAAGCTTTTTGCAAAGAAGGCGTGATTCTGGTAACGTTTAATTATCGTCTGGGCGTTCTTGGATTCCTCTGCCACGAGGATCTGGCAAAAGAAAGTGAGCATGGTGTTTCTGGAAACTATGGTCATCTTGACCAGATTGCCGCACTCAAATGGGTAAGAAAAAACATTGGTGCGTTTGGCGGAGATCCGGATAATATTACAATTTTTGGACAGTCTGCGGGTGCATTCAGTGTGCAGACAATGCTTGTGTCACCGCTTACCAGAGGAGATATTGCCGGAAGTATTATTATGAGCTGTGCGGATATCAACTGGCCGGATCCAGGCATGGGGCAGAAACCGATGGAAACAGCAGAAAAACAGGGCGCTGAATTTATGAAAGATGCAGGATGCCATTCCATAGACGAACTGCGCGGCAAGAGTGCAGATGAGCTAATGGCAGTTATGATGAAGGGATTTATGAAATATCCGATGGGAACGGTGATCGATCATTATCTGCTGGATGAGGCAGTATCCGACAGTTATTATCAGGGAAATTACCCGGATCTGCCGATGATGATTGGAAACACCGCCGGGGAATGGACTCTGGTATTCGGCGTACCGGAAGACCCGGAAGTCTGGAAAGAACAGCAGCGTCAGATGATGGGACCTGCAGCGGAAAAATACCTGGAACTGCTGCAGGTAGAGAAAAAAGAAGACATTATGCGCGCGATTCAGGAAAGCCATTCCTGGATGGTAAAAAACAGAGTATTGTGTGAGCTGAATATCAGACATGATCATAAACCGTGCTATCTGTATCTGTTTGACCACGATCTTCCAGGGAACGAGGCAGGATCCTTCCATTCCTCCGAGCTGTGGTATGTATTTGGAACTGTTGCACGCTGCTGGCGTCCAATGACGGGAACGGATTATGATATTTCCAGAGTTATGACAAAAAGCTGGGCGAATTTTGCAAAACAGAAAAATCCAAATGGAGAGGGTGTACCGGAATGGAAGCCATATCAGCCGGAGAATCCTCAGAACATGGTATTTTCGGAAAAGACAGAATGCAAAGAAATCAAAGAACTGGAAGTACAGCGGTATTTAAAAGAAATTATGCTGGAACATGCATAAAAGGCTGAAAGAAAAGGAACCTGGGCAGAAAAAGCAGGTTCCTTTTCTACATAAAAAGACAAATTCCAGGGAAAAATTGTGCCGCTCCGCCTTTTGGCGGAATTTTCTGCATTTTTTGGTACAAAACGTATAAAGATTGTGAAATAAATAATTATCAATTGAATCATCTTACAAAACATGGTAAAATATGGCTATCAATCGGCGGACAAAGCGGAAAAAAGAAAGGGGATTTTAAAACAATGGGTTACAAATCAGACATTGAAATTGCACAGGAATGTACCATGCAGCCGATCACAGCGATCGCAGAAAAAGCAGGTATTGATGACAAATATCTGGAGCAGTACGGAAAGTACAAAGCAAAAATTGATTACAACCTGTTAAAAGACACCAATGCGGAGGATGGAAAACTGATCCTCGTTACAGCCATCAACCCGACACCGGCAGGAGAAGGAAAAACAACAACTTCTGTAGGTCTGGTAGACGGACTTTCCAGAATCGGTAAAAAAGCAATGGTTGCACTTCGCGAGCCATCTCTTGGACCGGTCTTCGGTGTAAAAGGCGGAGCAGCAGGCGGCGGATACGCACAGGTTGTTCCAATGGAAGATATCAACCTTCACTTCACCGGTGACTTCCATGCAATCGGTGCAGCAAACAACCTGCTGGCAGCTATGATCGACAACCACATTTTCCAGGGAAACGCTCTGAATATCGATCCGAGAAAGATCACCTGGAAACGATGCGTAGATATGAATGACCGTCAGCTTCGTAATGTAGTAGACGGCCTTGGCGGAAAGACAAACGGAATGCCGAGAGAAGACGGCTACGATATCACGGTAGCATCTGAGATCATGGCAGTTCTGTGTCTGGCAAGCGACATCTCAGATCTGAAAGAAAGACTTTCCAGAATTATCATCGGATATACCTACGGAAAAGTATCCGAGCAGAAACCGGTAACAGCAGGAGATCTGCATGCGCAGGGCGCTATGGCAGCACTCTTGAAGGATGCCCTGAAACCAAACCTGGTACAGACTCTGGAAGGAACTCCGGCTATCGTTCACGGCGGACCATTCGCAAACATCGCACACGGCTGCAACTCTGTAACAGCAACCAAAATGTGCCTGAAATTAGCAGATTACACTATCACAGAGGCAGGCTTCGGTGCTGACCTTGGTGCTGAGAAATTCCTCGACATCAAATGCCGTATGGCAGGCCTGAAACCGAATGCAGTTGTAGTCGTAGCAACTGTTCGTGCCCTGAAATACAACGGCGGCGTTCCGAAAGCAGAACTGAACGGCGAGAACCTGGAAGCTCTGGAGAAAGGTATGCCGAACCTTCTGAAACACGTAAGCAACATCACAAACGTATACAAACTGCCATGTGTCGTTGCTATCAACGCATTCCCGACCGATACCGAAGCAGAGCTGAAGCTGGTTGAGGAGAAATGCAAAGAGCTCGGTGTCAACGTTGTTCTGTCCGAGGTATGGGCAAAAGGCGGCGAGGGCGGCGTAGCCCTGGCAGAAGAAGTTGTCCGTCTTTGCGAGCAGCCGAACGATTTCACCTATGCATACGATCTGGAAGGCTCCATCGAAGAGAAACTGAACGCCATCGTTCAGAAGATCTACGGCGGAAGCAGAGTTGTCCTGACCGCAAATGCACAGAAACAGGCAAAACAGTTAGAGGCTCTCGGATTTGGCAACTGCCCGATCTGTATGGCAAAAACCCAGTACAGCCTGACCGATGATCAGACCAAACTCGGCGCACCGACCGGATTCGAAGTTACCGTACGTAACCTGAAAATCTCCGCTGGTGCAGGCTTCATCGTAGCCCTGACCGGTGACATCATGACCATGCCAGGTCTGCCGAAAGTTCCGGCAGCAGAGCGTATCGATGTAGACGCTACTGGAAAGATTACAGGATTGTTCTAATAACACAGGATATTGTCTTGAAAAGACAGAATAAAGCGTGAAATAAAACACAGAAAAAAAGAGACATTCCTTCGTGAATGTCTCTTTTTTTACGTTTTTATTGCAAAATATTACAAAAGATAATATAATTTCTAATGATAACATGGAGAGAAAAGCAGATATAATATAGTAAGGGAGTTACTTGCCAATGACATCGAAGAAAAAATTGAGAAGTCTTCTGGGCGGTACACTTTTTATGGCGCTGATGCTCAGCGTACATCCGACGACTGTTTCCGCGAGTGCTGTGGGGAGCAGCACGGTGATGGACCAGTCTGTGGAGACAGAGGATCAGCAGAGCGGGATACAGAGTGAAACGCAGACACAGGCTTCACAGGACAGCGGTGCTGCTGTGCGGGCCAGTCAGAATGGCTGGGTTAAGGCAGGCGACAGCGGCTGGTATTTTTATGAGAACGGACAGCTGAAAACAGGATGGCTTTACCGGAATGGAAACTGGTACTGGCTGGATCCGGACCGGAACGGCCGCATGGCAGAAAACAGCTGGTTCACATACGATAATAATCTTTATTATGCCAAGGGAGACGGAGCAATCTATAAAAATGGTTTTCAGGAAGTAGATGGAAACCTTTATTATTTCCAGAGCTGGGGCGGCATTCAGAGAAATGTGTATCTCAGCATCAGCGGAAAAATGTATTATGTACAGGAAAATGGTATCGTTGCCCGTGGAATAGTCAGAACAATGAATGGACATGGTGATCTCTGCGCATTTGATGATACTACGGGAGCGCAGATCACACAAAAAGGCTGGCTGAAAAAAGGCACATCATATTATTGGGTAAGAGAAGACGGCGTCCTGCAGACCGGCTGGCTGCTGTACGATGATAACTGGTACTGGTTTGATGATAATGGTGTCATGATGACATCCGGCTGGAAAGAAATCAACAACAATCTGTATTACTTCCGGAGCTGGGGCGGCATTTATAAAAACGGTTTCCAGAGCATCGGAGGAAACGAGTATTATTTCCAGAGCTGGGGTGGTGTATATCGAAACACCTTCTTTACCGTAAAAGGGAAAACCTACATAGCGCAGAATGACGGATCGATCTATCATGCCAGCCAGACCGGCTGGGTTCAGCTGGGAGATCAGACTTACTGGATTAATCAGGATGGTTCTGTTCAGACCGGCTGGCTGAAGCTGGAAGGCAAATGGTACTGGCTGAAAGCGGACGGCACACGTGCTGCATCTGAATGGATCACGTATGACAACAACCGATACTATTTTGATGGTGACGGTGTGATGTACACCGGAATGAAAGAGGTTGACGGAGCAAGATATTATTTCCACAGCTGGGGCGGCGTTTACCATAACGAATCTTTTACCTGGCAGGGAAAGAAATACTGGGCAAAGGATGACGGAACCTTCTATACAGGTGTCTGCGATATCAATGGAAAGAAATACTATTTTCTGGAAGACGGCGAGCAGATTACAAAAGAGGGCTGGTATCTGACCAACGGAACGTATTACTGGATCAACAAGGATACGTCGCTTCAGACCGGCTGGGTGAAATATGACAACAACTGGTACTGGATGAAAGAAGACGGTACGATGGCATCGTCTGAATGGATCACCTACGACAAAAACCGCTACTATTTCCGAAGCTGGGGCGGCATGTACACCGGAATTCATACCATCGGCGGAACAAAATACGCATTCCAGAGCTGGGGCGGTCTGTACCATGATCAGACATTTACCATCGGCGGTAAAACATACTATGCCAATTCAGATGGAACATTTGCCACCGGCTGGGTGCAGAACGGCGGAAAAACGTATTATTTCGATGAGGACGGCACAAGCCATACGGGCTGGCTGCTTCTGGACGGAACGCATTACTGGATCAATGCCAATGGAACCAGAAGAGATGACGAGCTGTTTCAGTACGACGGAAACTATTATTATGTAGACAAAAACGGCGTTATGGCGACAAGCGGCTGGGTATACTGGGATTATAACTATTATTATCCGAGAAGCTGGGGCGGCATGTACAAGAATGCGTTTATTACCTATGATAATAACCTCTATTACCTTGGATCTGACTCGAAAATGGCAATCGGCTGGCAGTCGATTGGCGGAAATACATACTATTTCCGAAACTGGGGCGGCATGATAACCGGAAAACAGGTGATCGACGGAAAAACGTATGTGTTCGATGAGGACGGCAAGCTGGTACAGAGTCCGGACGGATTTGAACCGTCCGCGCAGATCGGTGTCCGCACCGTACGGAACTTTCTGAAAAATGCACTGCTTCCGCTTGGAAACACCCTGTATATCTGGGGAGGCGGCCACACAGACGCAGAGGCAGAGAGTTACGGCGTCAATGCGCAGTGGAAACAATTCTTCAATACACAGAATTCCACCTACAACTATTCCGATCATCTGTATGAGTACGGAAAAGGTCTTGACTGTTCCGGCTATGTCGGATGGACCGCACATCAGGTGACGAAAGAGTATGCAACGACAACCTCCACTGGAATGCCGGCCTACTTTGCAAGAAAAGGCTGGGGAACCTGCGTGACAGGCGATACATCCCAGAAATTTACGCCGGGTGATGTGGTCAGCAAGAGCGGTCATGTCTGGATTGTCATTGGCCAGTGCTCGGACGGCAGCGTGGTTGTCATTCATGCGACACCGCCGTATATTCAGCTTGGCGGAACCGTTTCTTCAACAGGAAGCATTAACAGTGAAGCTATTGAGCTGGCAAATGAATACATGAAAATGTATTATCCGGTTGCGTATGAGCGGTATGGTGTAAAAGTTCTTGACCGGTCCTATCTGACCGGTGTGAATCATTTCACCTGGAGCAGCAGTATCTTAAGTGACAGTGAAGGCTACCGCAGGAAGAAACCGGCAGAAATCCTGAACGATCTGTTCCAGTAAAATATCTTCTATAAAAAATAAGAGAGAATACAAAAAAACTTTGTAGTTCGTGTATTCTCTCTTTCTTTTTGCGCTGGAATTGTCTATACTAGAAGGTGCGTGAAAGACGCAGATCAGAAATACAAAAGAAAAAATTTGGAAAATAAAAATACAAGGGGAGTAAACATGCGAAAGAGCTGGAAATGGGCGCTCTGTCTTGGCGTAGTGTCGTTGCTGCTGCTGGGCGGCTGCGGAAAAGAAAAGACGGAACCAGTGGATCTGGTGCTGGTAACCGACGGCAGTGAGGTAGCTTCCGATGCCGTGTATCAGTCAGCATGGAACGGTCTTGCGCAGTATGGAGACGAGAGCGGTCTGAAATATGAAGCAAGTGTTCCGGCAGGACGGACAACAGAGGACTATGAAAACACCATCAAAGAGGCGGCGCAGAAGGGAGCATCCGTTATCGTCTGTGCCGGAACGAGCATGAGCCGCGCCGTTTACGATGCACAGCGCGACTGGAAGGATGTCCGTTTTCTGCTGCTGGAGGCAGAACCGGTCAGTGAGAGCGGCCGCAGCCGTCTCCGCGGAAATACAGAAAGCCTGGAAATTGATGTATCAGAGGCCGGCTACCTGGCAGGATATGCGGCAGTACAGGCCGGCTACACGCACCTGGGCTATATCGGACAGAAAAACGAAGAGAACGGAACAAAGTACGGGACAGGTTATGCACTCGGTGCAGAGACGGCCGCTGCGGATCTGGGACTTGGAGAAAACAGCATCACGCTGGATTATACGTATCGGAAAAGCAGCAGCGTATCACCGTCGTATTTGGAAAAAATCAAAAGCTGGTATGGTGAGGGCGGACAGATTCTCTTCTCGGACGGTGCATCGTATCAGAATGTACTTGGCGCAGCAGCATCTGCGGCAGGCGGAGCACTGATCGCAAACGGCGGCGTGGAGGAGTACGCCAATGCCGTGTTGAAAGTACGTCTGGATTATGGAACTGCAGTTTACAATGCGTTAAAAGAAATGAAACAAAAGGATTTTGAAGGCGGGAAAATTGTAACGCGCGGCGTGACCGATCAGGAAATCAGTCTGGAATGGAATCAGGATGCGGTGCCGTACTTTACAGAGGATCAGTACCGGGCACTCTGTGCGAAATTCTCCGCAGAGGACTTTTCAATCCCTGACGGCGATGCGCTTTCCTCGCCGGATCAATACAAATTGAGTTGTGTGAGTGTACAGAAGGTAAAATAACATGTATCGTTACTGTTCACGAATTGTTTACAAAAAGTCGGGATATTTTTCCTTGCATCCATTTGTGAATTGTGATATTATGTAAAAGAATTGGGAAAAATATTTCAAAATTGTTACAGAATAATTGAATTTCTAAGAAACAGGGAAACCTGAAACAAAGAAACCTACATACAACGAATCAATTTGGGAGTGAAAGAATGAGAAAAAAATTTCTTGCCTTAAGTTTAGCAGTGATCGTAAGTGCAGCTCAGGTAATGACAGTAAGCGCCTCGAAACAGGAGCAGTTACAGCAGCAGCAGGCAGCACAGGCAGAGACCAGCGCACAGCTTGACAACGCAAAAGCAGAAATCGACGATCTGGAAACCAAAAAGAATCAGATTACCGGCGAGATTGATGACCTGGACGCACAGCTTGTCGTAACCATGGCATCCGTGGAAAATCTGAAAAATGAAATTGCAGAGAAACAGACAGAAATTGAAACAACACAGGAAAAACTGGCACAGTCCCAGGCTGAAGAGGACGAGCAGTACGAGCTGATGAAAAAACGAATCCAGTTCCTTTATGAGAGCGGCGGAGACAACGGCTGGGCAGCACTTCTTCTGGAGGGAAAAGATTTAAGCAGCATTCTCAACCAGGCTGAGTACACCCAGAAGTTATACAAATACGACAGAGAGTGTCTGCAGGAGTACATGGATCTTGTACAGCAGGTAACAGACTACAGCAATCAGCTTGCAGATGAAAAAGCAGATCTCGAAGCTAGTGAGGCAGAGCAGGAAGCACAGCAGCAGTCCCTTGAGGCAATGCTTGAGCAGAAAAAAGCCGTTTCCGATGACTACGAAAACCAGATCGCAGACCTGAACGACATGGCTGCACAGTACAACGCAGTACTGGCAGAGCAGAACGCAAAGATCCAGCAGATCCAGGAGGAGATTGCAGCCGAAGAGGCAGCAAGAAAAGCCGAAGAGGCCCGTCAGGCAGCAGAAGCAGCCGAGGCAGCCCGCCAGGCAGAAGCAGCAAGACAGGCAGCAGCAGAAGCAGCCGCAAGCAGTGCTGCAAATAATACAACAACGGCAGACAACACACCGTCCAGCACAGGAAGCTCCACCACGACAACAACACCGTCTAACGGAGGAAGCTCTTACGATGATTCTTCGTCCAGCGATACCAGCAGCTCGGATGATTCCAGCAGCTCCAGCAGCACCGGAAGCGCAACCGGAAGTGCCATCGTATCCTATGCAACACAGTTTATTGGAAATCCATACGTATGGGGCGGCACAAGCCTTACCAACGGAGCTGACTGCTCTGGTTTTATCATGAGCGTTTACGCACACTTCGGATACGACCTTCCGCATTCCTCCAGTGCACTGCGTGGTGTAGGACGCGGTGTATCTTATGCAGAGGCTCAGCCGGGCGATATTATCTGCTACAGCGGCCACGTAGCCATCTACATCGGCGGCGGTGCAATCGTACACGCAAGCAATGAGCGCGACGGTATCAAGATCAGTAGCAACGCAGCGTATACCACGATTCTTGCGGTAAGACGTGTGGTTTAAAAAAGAATTACATAGTAAGAATTTTCAGATCCCGGGAGAGAAAAATCCCGGGATTTTTTGCGTTTTGCTTAAAATTGAGTGCATTCGCGTTAAAACTGTGATATACTAAAGCACATCGGAGATACAAGGGCGTATTGACCAACAGAAGGTCAGTATGCCCTTTTGCTTGTTAGGAAGAAGGGAGAATCGTTATGAAACTGGAAAATTATTTTCGTCGTTTCGGTATTCGGAACGGATCTGGTGCGGAAAGTAGCGTCAGTGCTGTCCATCTGCATTATTGCCGGTCTGCTGATCGTCTACGTCCCGAACATCATCGCCGGAGCCGGAAAGATCGGCGATACTGTAAACACCATGAAAACCGCAGACCTCCCATTCGGCAAAGCCTGTACGCCGCATTCCTCTACGGAACCTTCCAGCTTGCCAATGTCGCAGTCTTCGTCCAGCATGCCAAGTCCTTCGAAGAACCGCAGGATGCCGGAAAGAGCATGGCAGTCGGTGCCGTATTAAATGCCCTTCTGATGATCATGGTCGTCCTCGGAATCATGACCGTATACCAGAACCCGGAAATGATCCAGCAGAGCGTCCCGACATTATTTATGGTTCAGCAGGGCGTCGGCAGTAAATTCATGACACCGCTGATTTCCGTACTGATCATCCTCGGTGCCGTATCCACAGCCGTCAACATGGTTGCCGCCATGGTCAAACGAATCCACGCCGGTCTCGCTGAACGAAGCAGCAGAACAGAAACCGCAGGCAAAATCAGCCGCACCCAGATCCTCGCCGCCCTCGCTTGCTGCATCGCAGACTTCCTCATCGCACAGTTTGGTCTGCTGACGCTGATCCAGAAGGCGTACAGCATCCTGGCATACCTGGCAATCCCGGTCATCTTGGTGCCGTACGTGGTGCACATGGCGGTGATGCGGTTTGATACGAAAAAATAGAAAAGAACAATAAAAAATTTGTAACAAAAATTTACACCGCAGAAAGAGAGATTTGCTTCTGGAGAATGGAAGTATTTCGCAGACAGCAGAAAAAAGAAGATTCATGCAGAGCAGACGTGAGTCATAAAGAAATGACATGCGTCTGCCTTTTTTCTGTGCGTCTGGCAGAGTATGTGTCGGTGACAAAGCAGAAAACAGGAACTCTTCTTTGGGACTCGATTGTGCCGTCAAAATATGGTATACTGCAAAAAGGATCAAAAAGCGGATATTGATATTTCACGGGAGGGGAAGAAGATGAAAAATGCACCGGCTTATGTGAAGGTTTACAGCAGACTGAAAAACGAGATCAATAAGGGAACATATCCTGTCGGGGGATTTCTGCCGAAGGAGTGTGAACTGGAGAAAATCTATCAGGTCAGCCGTACTACGGTACGGAATGCAGTAAAGATACTGGTGCAGGAGGGACTGGTTGAGGTTCGCCAGGGTTCTGGAACGAGGGTGCTGAATCATAAGGCAATTCAGAATTATAACAAGGTCACATCGGTCACGGAATCCCTGATGAAAAAAGGATATCGGGTAACGACGTCAGATATGATGATCGACATCATTTCGGCGGACAAACAGCTCGCCGATGAACTGGAAATTCCGGAGGGAACCAGCGTGGCGAGGATTCAGCGGCTGCAGCTTGCGGATGAAGAGCCTGTTACGCTGATGGAAAATTATATCGAATATGCGAAAGTCCCTGGCATCGAGGCGTATGAGAATCAGTTTGTAGCGCTGTATCAGTTTCTGGAGGAGAAATTCGGCTTGCAGATTGATGAGACACGAGACAGAATTTCAGCGAAATCCGCGACCTTTATGGAAGCCCAGGTTCTGAAAACGGAGCCGAAGGATGCGCTTCTTGTGGTGCACAGAGTCACCTACTGGCAGAACCGGCCGGTGAGCATTGACCACGTGCGGATCATCGGAAGCAAGTACGAGGTGGAGATTTCGGGAAAAGGACGGAGTAAATGAGCGATGAGACAGAAGAACAGAAGAAACTGATGCGGCAGATTGATATCAGCTGTGTACAGGCATTTCATACAATGGATGAAATTGATGCGATGGTGGAGCTGGCAAAGAAATATCGTCTGGCTGCTGTGTTTACCTTGCCGGCGTTCAGCGCCCATGTGGCAGAACGGCTGCAGGACACCAGAGAAATCCATGCGGGAGGCGTGGTAAGCTTTCCGGGCGGCGGAGATACGACCGGACAGAAGAAGCGGCAGGCAAAAGAACTGTGGGAGGCTGGCTGCCGGGAAATCGACATGGTGATGAATCTTACGGCGTTCAGAAGCACGAATTTTCTTATGTAAAAGAAGAACTTCTGGCCATCCGGGAGCAGGTGCCTTCGGCGATTTTTAAGGTGATCATCGAGGCACCGCAGCTGACGGAGCAGGAAATCTGCCAGGCAGTGGATCTGTGTGTGGAAGGCCGTGCGGATTATGTAAAGACGAGCACCGGATGGTATCCCGGCTGTCCTTCCACCGTGGAGCAGGTTCGAATCATGAGCCGTGAAGCCGCCGGTCGCATTCAGATCAAGGCCGCCGGTGGAATCCGCAGTCTGGAAACTATACAGGAAATGCAGAAAGCCGGCTGTAGCCGTTTCGGTATGGGAATGCGGTCGGTACAGAATTTGATAAAAAGTATCTATAAGTAATCTATTGTGCAAAAGCTATAAAAAAGTCACGGAATATTCTACGATATTCCGTGACTTTTCTGTTGAATTAGTAACCTATTAGTGATATATTCGAATCATAGGAATCGATAAATCATTAACAATCTGAAAGGAGAGCAAAAGATATGAAAGGTTATGCAATGCTGAAAATCGGTGAATCCGGATGGATCGAGAAAGAACGCCCGAAATGCGGGCCGATGGATGCCATTTGCCGTCCACTGGCAGTTGCCATCTGCACATCAGATGTCCACACTTTATGGGAAGGGGCCATCGGTGACCGTCATAACATGATTCTGGGCCATGAGTGCTGTGCAGAGGTTGTGGAAGTCGGAGAGCTCGTAAAAGATTTCAAACCGGGAGACCGGGTTCTTGTGCCGGCCATCACTCCGGACTGGAATTCTCTGGAAGCACAGGCTGGTTATTCCATGCACTCCGGCGGAATGCTGGCAGGCTGGAAATTCTCCAACTTCAAAGATGGTGTCTTTTCTGAATTCTTTCATGTAAATGATGCCGATGGAAACCTTGCGCTGCTTCCGAAAAACATCAATGTTGTCGACGCGTGCATGCTTTCCGATATGGTGCCGACCGGATTCCACGGCGTAGAGCTTGCCGATGTACAGTTTGGTGATACAGTTCTTGTCATCGGAATCGGACCAGTTGGTCTGATGTCGGTAGCCGGAACGAATATGCGCGGCGCATCGAGAATCATTGCTGTCGGAACGAGACCGGTCTGCGTAGAAGCGGCAAAAAAATACGGCGCAACGGATTTTGTCAGCTACAAGAACGGACCGATTTTCCAGCAGGTACTTGATATGACAGATGGAAAAGGTGTTGATAAAGTAGTCATCGCCGGCGGTGGTGTAGAAACCTTTGCAGAAGCAGTAAAATGCCTGAAACCGGGCGGAAAGATCGGAAATGTAAACTATCTTGGATCCGGTGACAACATTGATATTCCGCGTGTAGAGTGGGGCGTTGGAATGGGTCACAAACAGATTAACGGAGGCCTGATGCCTGGCGGAAGACTCCGCATGGAAAAACTGGGAGCTCTTGTTTCGGCAGGCAAGCTGGATGTCAGCCCGCTGTCCACACATGTGTTTGATGGATGGGATCATCTGGAAGGAGCACTGTTCCTCATGAGAGATAAACCGAAGGATTTAATCAAACCAGTCGTTAAATTGGCTGACTGATGATTTGAAAATTTGACTGAAAAAGGAAACGTATGAAAATATTGATCGTATCCGGCTTTTTGGGCGCGGGAAAAACAACATTTATCAAACGGCTGGCCAGGAACGTCGATCAGCGGTTTGCCATACTGGAAAATGAATATGGAGCCGCAGGAATCGACGGCGTACGTCTTGGCCAGAACCGGCAGGGAACGCAGAAAAATGTATGGGAAATGACAGAGCAGTGCATCTGCTGCATCGGGAAAAAGGATTTTGCAGCATCCGTGCTGACCATTGCCAATGTGGTAGACCCGGAATACCTGATCGTAGAACCGACAGGTGTCGGAAGTCTCGCCCGGATTATAGAAAATCTGCGTCAGATCGAGTACGAGAGAATTCAGCTTCTCTCGCCGGTCACTATTGTGGATGTTTACAGTTACCGCCGCTATATGGCGGAATATCCCGAGCTGTATCAGGATCAGATCCGAAGCGCGGATACGATCATTGTTTCCAAAACAGAAGCATGCCAGGCGGAAGAAAAACAGCGCATCCAGAAATTTCTGCAGGAAATTAACCCGCAGGCAAAAATCATCACGGATTATGCATCCACGATGACACGGGAAGATTACCAGAGCCTGCTGCTGGGCGGCCGATATGAGAAAGAAGTACAGGATACGCAGAGCGGCGAAAAGATGCCGGAGACCTTCTCCTTCGAAAATATCCGAATGGAGGCACCGGAAACCCTGTGGTGTTTTCTGGAACAGATCATTCGCGGAGCGTTTGGAAATATCATCCGTGCAAAAGGACAGTTCGCAGCCGGAGACCAGTTTCTCCAATTTGATGTCGCCGATCACCGCTACAGCATCACCGGCACAGAACAGAAAAACGCCGGCCAGGCTGTGTTTATCGGAAACGATATGAACGAAGATGCGATCCGGCAGTATTTTAAGAAATGCGCCGGAAACCAGAAAATGAAATATGCTGCCCGTCATGTATCATAAAGTAAATAGGAAAAAGAGATTGCGGAGTCCTGCCAAAACAGGGTTTCGCAATTTTGGTTTTTACAGAAAGATTCAACTGAAAAACGAAGGATAGGCAAAAACGAAAAATTACGCTAAAATAAACATACAAGTATTTCAAATAAAACAAAAGAAAAATCAGGGGGATCTGATATGGAGGAACAGAAAAGAAGACGGGAAAGAAAATCAGCGGCATACTGGTTGAGCAAAAGCTCGATTTTATATCCGATCTGTATCTTGTATGTGATGTATGTGAAACAGGTTGAGGTATATATTACAGAATGTTCCGTCCATATTTCGTCGGGGACAATGCTTTTTGCCTATGCGCTGTGCCTGATTTTGTGGCTGGCCTCACCCATTCGAAGCTACTGCGCAGATGGAACTGCAAATGAAGTTTTATTCTATACATTTCCGCCGAGCATACTGATGCTGTTTTTATTTGCCCAATATTCACTGAAAATTGTGTTGTTTCTTGCAGTGCTGGATGGGATATTTCTTGTTACGGTTTTAAGAGATTTACATAGAAAAAAACGAAAATATTCTCCGAAAAAATTCTGGAGATTAAAAAGAAGTGACTTAAACGCATTTCTGTTTGTTTCAGTATGCGTGAGTATGGTACCGACTTGTATGATGATATATTGGAAGCTTGAGTCTCCGTCCGGAGTGGCAGAACTTTACGAACGAAAAAAGGACTATAATCTCGTCCAGAATCAGGAGAACATTTTTCAGGAAAATAAAGAATTTCTGCTGAGCTTAAAGGAGAGCGAATGGAGGCAAAAAACACTGGAAGAAAGAACAATTGCAGCGCAGAAGATGGTATGGCTTGAAACAGAACGACTTGGAATTCCCGAAATTCCGCTGTATGTGAAAGAGACAGGATCATCGAATTGCGTTGCATTATATAATAATGAAGAGAACGAAATATGGTATGCTCCAGAGCATTTAACATCTCAGACAGCAGAAGAATTTTTTACGGGAATTTGCGAAGAATGTTATCATGGAATGGAGTATTATCTGCTGGAGCGAATGGACTGGAATTCGGAAATGGCGAATACTGCTTATTTTGAAGAAATGAGGAAGTGGAAACTAAATGATAATCGCTACATATCTGGACGCGACGAGGGCGATTCGTTTGAAGCATATCAATCACAGCCGCTGGAAGCATCTGCCAAAAAGTATGCCAGTTCCGAAACAGAGGCACTGATTCATTTTATTGCTGTGTACGGCGATGAATAAAAATCTTTTAGGGGGGAGGGAGAAAAGGAGCGTCGGGAAAAATAAAAAAATTAGCACTCACCTCTTGACAGTGCTAATAACTAGTGTTATAGTACGACTAGAACAAAGAAAGAAAAGAAAATTCACATCAACGCTCTTTTTGTTCGGAGCGAATGTTAGCACCCAAATAGATAAGGAGGAAGCCGATTATGAATATTAGTAAATTCACACAAAAATCGCTGCAGGCTGTACAGGACCTGGAAAAGACCGCATACGATTTCGGCAACCAGGAAATAGAGCAGGAGCATCTGTTGTATAATCTCCTGCATCAGGACGACAGCCTGATTCTGAAAATGATCGAAAAGATGGAAATCAACAAAGAACATTTTCTGAACCGTGTCGAGACGGCACTGAACGACCGCGTCAAAGTATCCGGCGGTCAGCCGTATATCGGTCAGTATCTGAATAAAGCACTGGTAAATGCTGAGGATGAGGCGAAAGCCATGGGAGACGAGTATGTTTCCGTAGAACACCTCTTCCTGGCAATGCTGAAAAATCCAAGCCCGTCCATGAAAAAACTGTTTCAGGAGTACGGCATCACAAGAGAACGTTTCCTGCAGGCATTAAGCACCGTGCGCGGAAACCAGAGAGTTACCACCGACAACCCGGAGGCAACATACGACACCCTGGAAAAATATGGCCAGGATATCGTAGAAAAAGCCAGAAACCAGAAAATGGACCCGGTTATCGGCCGTGATACCGAAATTCGGAACGTTGTCCGTATCCTGTCCCGTAAGACAAAAAACAATCCGGTTCTGATCGGTGAGCCTGGTGTTGGTAAAACCGCAGTCGTAGAAGGCCTGGCCCAGCGAATCGCCAACGGCGATGTACCGGAGAGCCTGAAAGATAAAACCATTTTCTCCCTCGATATGGGAGCCCTGGTAGCCGGAGCAAAATACCGCGGCGAATTCGAGGAGCGTCTGAAAGCTGTTCTGGAGGAAGTCAGAAAGAGCGACGGAAAAATCATTCTGTTCATCGATGAGCTGCATCTGATCGTCGGCGCCGGAAAGACCGACGGCGCGATGGATGCCGGAAACATGCTGAAACCTATGCTGGCACGAGGCGAACTGCACTGCATCGGTGCCACAACGCTGGATGAGTACCGCCAGTACATCGAAAAAGATGCCGCCCTGGAGCGCCGTTTCCAGCCGGTTCAGGTTGATGAGCCGACCGTAGAGGATACGATTTCCATCCTGCGTGGCTTAAAAGAGCGCTACGAAGTTTATCACGGCGTAAAAATCACCGACGGTGCCCTCGTTGCAGCCGCAACCCTTTCGAACCGTTACATCAGCGACCGTTTCCTGCCGGATAAAGCAATCGACCTGGTCGACGAGGCATGCGCTCTGATCAAGACAGAACTGGATTCCATGCCGGCCGAGCTGGATGAGCAGCGCCGTAAGATTCTGCAGATGCAGATCGAGGAAGCCGCACTGAAAAAAGAGACCGACAATCTGAGCCGCGAGCGTCTGGAAACATTGCAGAAAGAGCTGGCTGAGTTAAAGGATACCTTCAATTCTGCAAAGGCACAGTGGGAAAATGAAAAGAGTTCCGTTGAGAAACTGTCCAAACTGCGTGAGCAGATCGAGGACATGAACCGCCAGATCCAGAAAGCAAAGAATGATTACGATCTGAACCGCGCCGCTGAACTGCAGTACGGTGAACTCCCGAAATTACAGCAGATGCTGGAAGCAGAAGAGAAAAAAGTTAAAAATGAAGATCTCTCCCTGGTACACGAGAGTGTAACGGATGAAGAGATTGCCAGAATTGTCTCCCGCTGGACTGGAATCCCGGTTGCAAAACTGACCGAAGGCGAGAGAACTAAGATCCTCGGCCTGGAAGATGAACTTCACACGAGAGTTATCGGCCAGAATGAGGCAGTCACCAAGGTTTCGGATGCGATCATCCGTTCCAAAGCCGGAATCAAGGATCCGACAAAACCGATCGGTTCGTTCCTGTTCCTTGGACCTACCGGTGTCGGTAAAACAGAGCTTGCGAAAACGTTGGCAGAAAAGCTGTTTGATGATGAGAACAACATGGTTCGAATCGATATGAGTGAATACATGGAGAAATACTCCGTCTCCCGTCTGATCGGAGCGCCTCCGGGATATGTAGGCTACGAGGAGGGCGGCCAGCTGACCGAGGCAGTGCGCAGAAAACCATATTCTGTTGTTCTGTTCGATGAGATCGAGAAAGCGCATCCGGACGTCTTCAACGTTCTGCTGCAGGTACTCGATGACGGCCGTATCACCGACTCCCAGGGCCGTACCGTAGACTTTAAAAATACGATCCTGATCATGACCTCCAATATCGGATCCCAGTATCTGCTGGACGGCATTCAGGACGACGGCAGCATCTCCGAAGAGGCGAGAAACCTGGTCATGCAGGATCTGCGTGCACACTTCCGTCCGGAGTTCCTGAACCGTCTGGATGAAACAATTATGTTCAAACCATTGACAAAAGACAACATTGGTCATATCGTAGATCTGTTGCTGAAAGGACTGAACAAACGTCTGGCAGACCAGGAGCTTACCGTCGAACTGAGCCCGGCTGCAAAACAGTTTGTCATTGAGGGCGGCTACGACCCTGTTTACGGCGCCCGTCCATTGAAACGTTTCGTACAGAAAGAGGTAGAAACCAGCACCGCAAAACTGATCCTTGGCGGTCAGGTCAGCGAGGGCGATACGATCCTTCTGGATGTGGAAAACGGCGGCCTGAAGGCAATGATCAAACCAGGTGTGGAGGTAGTAGACGAATGATGCCGAAAGATCCCGTAATGCTGCTGAGCTATGTCAATACGCAGTTAAGAGATTTTTACCCGTCGCTCGCAGAATTCTGCGCGGCCATGCAGACAGAGGAATCCGATCTGCGGGAAAAACTGGCGCTCATCGACTATGAGTACGATGAGAAAACGAACCAGTTTGTATAAGAATAACCAGGCCCTGAAAAAAATGGCGGAAAAAGGCGTTCCGTATGTGGAAAAAACACATACGGGGCGCCTTTTTTACGCAAAGCGTGTTTCTTATAACTGACAGGAAAAATCATATCTATAATAGAAGAAATGTGGTAAAATGGAGGAAAAGAAAATCCGCTGAAAATGGGGAAACAGCGGATCTGGAGAAGGAGGAAACAAATATGTATTTTGGTGTACAGATGTATGGGGTATCCAAAGAATGGAAACAGGATCCCGAAGGATTTTTAAAGAAAATCTATGAGGCAGGCTACCGCCAGATCGAGCCGTGTCTCGGATTCCGTGTTGATGCCAGGGACTACGGTTTCTGGATCCCGGAGGATCTGGAGCAGGCAATGCCGCTGCTTGCAAAATACCACATTGAGGTTCATGCGGTCCACATTTTCCTGGATGAATACCACTATGAAAGAGAACTTGCCATTCTTACAGAACTGGCGCAGAAATACCACATTTCCTGGTTTGTCGTAAAGAGCCCGGCACGCCAGACAAAAGATGTTCTGGACGAAACCGCTGCAAGATACCGCGAACTGGCAGAAGAACTGGAAAAAGCCGGAGCAGGTCTTCTGATCCACAACGAAAAAGAAGATATCTGTATCCGCGTGAATGGAAAAACAGCGTACGAATATCTCCTGGAAGCCTGCGGTGAAAAAGTCGGAGCAGAAGTAGATGTCGGCTGGATGTACTGCGGCGGCGTCGACCCGGAAGAGTTCCTCTGGGCGCATGCGGACCGAGTCAAAGCCGTTCATTATAAAGATATGAAAATCACCGGCCAGGAAGCGCCGCTTGGAAAAGGCATGGTTGATCTGAAAGCCTGCTTCCAGTTCGCCCGCGCAAACGGTGCACTGCAGATTGTGGATATGGATGCGGCAACACTGGAGGATACCTGCCGCGCCGGAAAATGCTCTCTGGATGGACAGGGGACAGAGACAACACCGACAGCATTCTCTGCACGATGGATGTGGAGACCGGAGAAGAAACCGTGCTGCATGAGTTTCCGGGAATCATCGAGGCACCGAACTGGCTGAACGATGGAAACACCCTGCTTTATAATGCGGATGGAAAAATCTACCGCTATGAGATCGACAAAGACCATGTGGAGCAGGTTGATACCGGTTTCTGCGTGCAGTGCAACAATGACCACGTTCCGTCACCGGACAACCAGCTGCTGGCGGTAAGCTGCATGCCGCCGGAACTCACAGATGGAACGTATGAATCCCACATCTACGTGCTCCCGATGACAGGCGGTGAACCAAAAGACCTCACCGGACCGGGTCTCAGCTATCTGCACGGCTGGTCGCCGGACGGAAAAGAGCTTGCGTACTGTGCCTTCCGCAAAAAGCCGGAGGAGGAGACTATGCGCATTGAGATCTGTACGATTCCATCAGACGGCGGCGAGGAAACCTGCCTGACGGACGGCAAAGGCTACAACGACGGTCCGGAGTATTCACCGGACGGAAAGCACATCTGGTTCAACAGCACCAGAAGCGGTCTGATGCAGGTATGGCGGATGAACCGTGACGGCAGCGGTCTCACCCAGATGACCGATTTCGATGCCAACAACTGGTTCGGCCACGTTTCGCCGGATGGAAAACACGTCATTTACCTGACCTTCGCTAAAGGTGAGCTGGAACCGAATGAGCATCTGCCGAACATGTATGTATCGCTTGGAATGATGGATTATGACGGACAGAATAAGAAAAAAGTGCTGGATCTTTTCGGCGGCCAGGGCAGTATCAACGTCAACTCCTGGGCACCGGACAGCCGCAGAATTGCGTATGTGAAATATGTGCTTCATCACAAATAAAGGAATATCTTAAGAAAATCTGACGGGCCGTAAAAATTCATGGAAGTATTGTGAAAAAACGTTGAAAGTATTTTAGCGGAAATGCACAAGAATTCTTACGAATTTTTACGGCCCGTTGACTCTTTTTCTGACACACGTATAATGAAAGTAACAAGAGAAACTGCGGCCCCTGGCGGCTGCAAAACAATCAAAAGGAAAGGAGGATTTGTGTTATGAAGAAAACGAAAAAAATGCTTTCGTTTGTACTGTCCATGCTTCTGATCGTGACGATGTTCCCAACCATGGCATTCGCAAAAGAGGAAGCCAAAACGTGGAAGTTCGGAGAGCTTTCGCTGAAAGCAGGCGACGTTCTCGGCAAAGATACGGAGATTAAAAATGATGCAGAGAACAGAGAAATCCGAATACTTTCAGAAAAAACAAATCTGGATGAAAAGAAAGATGACAAAGAAAGAATAAAAACAGAAAAAGAGGCTGTGATCGCAGCGGCGGCTTCCTGGAATCTGAAGGATCTTACGGAAAAGGCCAAAAAGGCTCCGGCAGATTATCTGCTTAAAAAGGCAGACAGCTGGAACGGAAGCTGGATTGTAACAAAGATCGCAGAAACGGAAACAAAAGATGCCATTGAAATCCAGATAAGAACCTATGAGTACGCAGCTGTAACAGAAATCCAGGGCATACCGAAAGAAATCCCGGGAACCACCGCACTGACGGGCAAAGCAGTTCCAGAAAATGCAGATCAGAAACAGATCACATGGGAAATCACGGATGCCGGAATGACAGGTGCTGTTTTAGACGGCACAAACCTGAAAGTAACGAATGCCGGAACCGTAAAACTTCTGGCGACAATCAAAGACGGAAAGAAAACCGGCGTTGACTTCACACAGGAATTCACTGTGATTGTAAAAGCCGCAGATTACACCAAAGTAACAGAAGCGCTGGCGCTGATACCGGAGGACATGGGCCGGTATACAGAAGAAAGCGCGGCAGCTGTTCAGAAAGCAAAAGATGCGGTAAAAGAGAACCTGCCATCAGCTGAACAGGAAACCGTAAATGGTTATGCGGCAGCCATTCAGACAGCAGTAAACACACTGACGCTTCTTGGCGCAGATTACACAGAAGTTGATGCAGTACTTGCCAAAGTTCCGGGAGATCTTTCTATCTATACGGAAGAGAGCGTGGAAGCACTGAATGCAGTCATTGCATCCATCGACCGCACCAAAACGATAGAAGAGCAGCAGGCAGTTGATGCTTATGCGGAAGCACTGGAGAATGCAATTGCAGCACTGGTACGCAAACCGGTTCCGGCAGATTATCAGGGAGTGGAAGAACTCCTGGGAAAGATTCCGAAAGACTTATCCATTTATACCGAAAAGAGTGTAAAAGCACTGAATGCGGCAAAAGAAGCCATTGTATGGGATCTGGATGACAGCAGGCAGGAGGAAGTCGATCAGTTTGCAGAGAACCTGAAAGCAGCTCTTGACGGACTGACCCTGAAACCGGCGGACTACAGCGCCGTAGACGCGGCTCTTGCCAAAGTTTCGAATGATCTGAGTATTTATACGGAAGAAAGCATTCAGCCGCTTCAGACAGCGATCAACAGCGTAGAAAGTGGAAAAACCATTCTGGATCAGGCAGAAGTAGACGGCTGGGCAGCAGCAATTGAAAATGCACTGGCAGGACTGCAGGTTCGGAAAGCAGATTATTCCAAAGTAGAGGAAGCCATCAAAAAGATTCCGGCGGACCTCCGTCTGTATACCGATGCGTCTGTAAAAGCACTGGAAGATGCAAAGAACAGCGTCGTAACCGAGCGGCCGGTCACAGAGCAGGAGAGCGTAGACGGTTACGCAAAAAAGATCGAGGCAGCGATTGCCGGCCTTACGTATAAAGATGCGGACTACAGCAAAGTAGATGTCGCAGTGAAGAAGATTCCAAACGATCTGAAGAAATACACGGACGAGAGCGTAAAAGCAGTCAATGATGCAAAAGCAGCGATTGTACGCGGAAAGAATATCACGGAGCAGAAGACGGTGGATGGTTATGCGGCAGCGCTGGAAAAAGCGATTGCCGGCCTGAAACAGAAACCGATGACTGCGCAGAATCTTCCGAAGATTACCAAAGGAGTCAATCAGTCAGGTATGCAGGGCAAGGAGCTTTCCTTCACCGCAGATTTTGAAGCAAAGGATCTCAAAAAGGTTCTCATCGACCAGAAAGAGATTGATGCGAAGAATTATGTGACGGCTGGAAAAGAGAATACGCAGGTTACGCTGAAGGCAGAGTATACAAAGAGTCTGGCAGAAGGCAAGCATACGATTTCGATCGTTTCAAGCAAGGGCCAGGCGGATACCGTATTCTATCTGAAGAAAGCAACAAAGAGTCCGGACACGGGAGACCGCACACAGGTGATGCTGTGGGTGATCCTGCTCGGCGTTTCTGCAGCAGCAGTGGTCGGAGCAGTTGTTTATCGTAAACGTGAGAAATAAGAGTTGAAAGGGAAAGGGCGCCGGAAGGCGCCTTTTCTTTTGGACGGTTTCGGATAGATTGTAAATAGTCAGATAAAATACAAAATATGCAGAATTAACTATATTTTTCTAAAAATAAGAAAATTCGAAAAAAGGTGTTGACTTTTGCTTTGGGCGGTGTTATTATAACTAAGCTGTCAGCGAGAGCTGATGCAAAAGAGTTCTTTTGAAACAGAAAAACCTAGTTCGGAGCCGGGTGGCTGCCGCGGGTTGCAAAAACTGCTTCAAAAAACTTGAAAAAAGTTCTTGACAAAAGCAAATGAGTTTGATAAAATAAACGAGTTGCTGATCGAGAGAACAGCAAAGAAGTTCGAAAGAGCTTCAAAAAATAAATTAAAAAAAAGTTCTTGACAAACGAAAAGTTCTGTGATAAAATAAACAAGCTGATCCGAGTCGGAACAGCAAAGATCCTTGATAATTAAACAGTGAAACACATCCTCGAAAGTTCTGAATAAGTAATTCAAAACGATCGAAAGATCCTTAAAACAGTAAAAGGGATAAATTAGCTAGTATGTTGATTTTGAACTTGGAACAAATCTTTTATCAGAGAGTTTGATCCTGGCTCAGGATGAACGCTGGCGGCGTGCTTAACACATGCAAGTCGAGCGAAGCAGTTAAGAAGATTCTTCGGATGATTCTTGATTGACTGAGCGGCGGACGGGTGAGTAACGCGTGGGTGACCTGCCCCATACCGGGGGATAACAGCTGGAAACGGCTGCTAATACCGCATAAGCGCACAGAGCTGCATGGC
>NZ_QUHY01000017.1:0-86727 GCF_003479865.1 Blautia sp. AM47-4 | reverse complement strand
ACTGTTTTAAGGATCTTTCGATCGTTTTGAATTACTTATTCAGAACTTTCGAGGATGTGTTTCACTGTTTAATTATCAAGGATCTTTGCTGTTCCGACTCGGATCAGCTCATTTATTTTATCACAGAACTTTTCGTTTGTCAAGAACTTTTTTAATTTATTTTTTGAAGCTCTTTCGAACTTCTTTGCTGTTCTCTCGATCAGCAACTCGTTTATTTTATCAAACTCATTCGCTTTTGTCAAGAACTTTTTTCAGGTTTTTTTGAAGCAGTTTTTGCAACCCGCGGCAGCCACCCGGCTCCGAACTAAGTTTTTCTGTTTCAAAAGAACTCATTCGCATCAGCTCTCGCTGACAGCTTAGTTATAATAACACCGCCAAAAGCAAAAGTCAACACCTTTTTTCGAATTTTCTTATTTTTAGAAAAATATAGTTAATTCTGCATATTTTATATTTTATCTGAATTTTTTAAAAAAGACCGTACGCATCACACGCCGGTCCTTTTTCCACAACTTCCTTCTAATTTTTCCCCACGCGCAGAATCGCATCCTGAATATTTTCCACCGGAATCAGTGCGATTCCACCGATTTTCTCCACGGACTTCATGCAGACAGCAGGTAAAATCACCCGCTCGAAGCCCAGTTTTTTTGCTTCCAGTACACGCTGTTCCGCCATGCTGACGGCGCGGACCTCACCGCTTAAGCCGACCTCGCCAAATACGACCGTTTTCTCATCGATCACCTGATCTTTGTAGCTCGATACGACGGCAAGTGCGATGCCAAGATCGATCGCCGGCTCATTCATCTTGATTCCGCCTGCGATGTTGACGTAGGCATCGCTTGTCGAAAGATTGACTCTTGCGCGTTTTTCCAGCACTGCCATCAGCAGGTTCACACGGTTGAAATCGCATCCTGCTGCGGTGCGGCGCGGGATTCCGAAATTACTGTGGCAGACCAGTGCCTGAATCTCGATCAGGATCGGGCGCGTTCCCTCCATGGAGCATGCGACAACCGAACCGGAAGCTCCCTCCGGCCGTCCGTTCAGCATGTACTCCGATGGATTTTTCACTTCCACGAGTCCCTCTGTCTGCATTTCGAAGACGCCGATCTCATTTGTAGAACCAAAACGGTTTTTGACGCCGCGTAGAATCCGGTAGGACGCATGACGGTCGCCCTCGAAGTACAGCACGGTATCTACCATGTGTTCCAGCACACGTGGGCCGGCCACATTACCGTCTTTTGTCACATGACCGACGATAAAGATCGAAATTCCCATTCCCTTTGCAATCTGCATCAGCACATTCGTCGATTCCCGGACCTGGGATACACTGCCCGGCGCGGAGCTGACCTCCTCGTTGTACATGGTCTGGATCGAGTCGATGACGGCAATCTCCGGCTTCTCTTTTTCCATGACGGCGCGGATGATGTCAAGATTCGTCTCACAGAGCAGGGACAGATTTTCATTAAATTCTCCGATCCGCACGGCGCGCAGTTTGATCTGGCGCAGGGACTCCTCGCCGGAAATGTATAAAACCTGATGTCCTGCTGTGGACAGCATGCGGCACACCTGCAGAAGGAGTGTGGATTTTCCAATTCCCGGATCGCCGCCGACCAGTGTCAGGGAACCCGGCACGATTCCTCCGCCGAGCACCCGGTCGAGTTCTCCGATTCCCGTCGGGATACGCTCTTCTTTTCCTGTTGAAATTTCCGTCAGATGCACCGGCTTTCTGCCCGCTGCGCTGTGGCTTCCGAGCCCCTGGTTTCCCGCCGGTGTTTTGGCCGCCGTCGGTTCCTCCACAAACGTATTCCATTCTCTGCACGCCGGACACTGGCCCATCCATTTTGCTGACTCATATCCGCAGTTCTGGCAGAAAAAGGCTGTTTTTTTTGCTTTTGCCATAGTTGTGTCTCCCTTATAATTGTCAAAAAAAGCTGCCGCACACGTTCTGCGACAGCCTTCTTTTCTTATTTCATCATGCTTTTACGATTTCTACTGCTACATTCTCTGCTTTTTCCAGCTCTACGCTGAAGGAAAGTTTTCCGCCGAGGTTTGTGGTCATGTGGCCAACGTTTACACCGTCGAGCAGCACCTTGTATTCGGTCTCTGCTTCCATTTCAACGGTGATCTGTGCATCCTCCGGTCCTTCTACTTTGAAGGTCATGCCGCCGTCGAATACGTTCAGATCGGTAACTGCGGTTCCCGGAACAGATTCGTATACGAACAGTCCGTTTCTCTCCAGCTTTGTGATTTCCTTAAAGGTTTTTACTTTATACAGATCTCCTCTGTGCTCAAAATCAGATTTTTTTGCCTTTGCCGCAAGCTCATAATCTCCGAAGCTGATGCCTCCGTCTGCCTCTGTGCGGATTAATTCTTTTACTACTGACATTTGTAAATGCCCTCCTGGTCTTGTCTTTTGTGGTGTTTCGTTTGTTTGTGAAAATCATACCATAATCGAAAAGATTTTACCATATAATTTATGGAATTTTATATTATTTTTTCTCAAGAACCTTAAATGTAATCTCTTTCTTATTCATTCCAGCCGCAACGGTATCGCCTTTTTTCACTTCTCCGTTCAGGATGGCTTCTGCGAGCGGATCCTCAATTTTGCTCTGGATCGCGCGTTTTAACGGGCGGGCACCGTACTTGCTGTCGAAGCTGTTTTCCACGAGATATTCTTTCACGGTGTCACGGACTTTCAATTCAATGTCCATCTGCTCCTTGCAGCGGCGCTCCAGATCTTTGAGCAGAATCTGCAGAATCTTCTTCATATCCGCCTTGGTAAGCTGATGGAATACAATAATCTCGTCGATTCGGTTCAGGAATTCCGGCTTAAACATCCGTTTGACTTCTTCCATCACCTGGCCCTTCATGTATTCGTAGTCTTTCCGCTCATCTTCTGTCGAAAGGAATCCAAGGCGTTTCGGCGCTACAATGTTCTGTGCTCCGGCATTGGATGTCATGATAATGCAGGTCTGTTTGAAATCAACTTTTCTGCCCTGCGCGTCGGTGATATGGCCATCATCAAGTACCTGCAGCAGAATGTTGAACACATCCGGGTGAGCTTTCTCGATCTCATCGAACAGGATCACACTGTACGGGTTGCGGCGCACTTTTTCAGAGAGCTGGCCGCCTTCCTCGTAGCCAACGTATCCCGGAGGGGAACCGATCAGCTTGGAAACGCTGTGTTTCTCCATGTATTCCGACATATCAACGCGGATCAGGGCCTGCTCTGTACCGAAAACTGCCTCGGCGAGTGCTTTGGAAAGTTCTGTTTTTCCGACACCGGTCGGTCCAAGAAACAGGAAGGATCCTGTCGGACGGTTCGGGTCTTTTAATCCGACTCTGCCTCGTTTTACGGCTTTTGCCACAGCTGTCACGGCTTCTTCCTGGCCGACAACGCGTTTATGGAGTGTCTGCTCCAGTCTTGCCAGACGTTTCGATTCTCCTTCCGCGAGACGCTGTACCGGAATTTTCGTCCAGGTGGATACGGTTTTTGCGATTTCTTCTTCTGTTACCTGCAGTTTTTTGTTTTTGCAACGGCGTTCAAAGCGTTTTCGGATCTGCTCCAGATCTTTTTCGAGCTCCTGCTGGCGCGCCTGCAGTTCTTTTGCCTGCTCAAAATCGCCGGTACTGATCGCGGATTCTTTTTCTTTCTGTACTTCGAACAGTGTCTGCTCCTCTTTTGCCATGTTGTCCGGCACCTGGTAGCCGGCGAGCTGTACGCCTGCGGATGCCTCATCGATCAGATCGATGGCTTTATCCGGCAGGAAACGGTCGTTGATGTAGCGGACGCTCATTTTTACGGCTGCTTCCAGTGCTTCATCGGTGATTTCCACGCCGTGGTGGCGTTCGTAGTATGGGCGCAGGCCTTTTAAGATATCAAGTGCTTCGCTTTCCGTCGGTTCTTCTACTTTCACCGGCTGGAAACGGCGCTCCAATGCGGCATCTTTTTCGATGTATTTACGGTATTCTTCGAGCGTGGTTGCACCGATGAGCTGAATTTCTCCGCGGGAAAGGGACGGTTTTAAGATATTGGATGCATCGAGTGCTCCCTCTGCACCGCCGGCCCCGATGATGGTGTGAAGTTCATCGATGAACAGCAGAATATTTTCATTGTCCGTCACTTCCTTGACGACACGTTTGATACGTTCTTCGAACTCACCGCGGTATTTGCTTCCGGCTACCATTCCGGAAAGGTCAAGGACAACAACTCGCTTATCGCGGATCGTTTCCGGCACAATGCCAAGGGCAATCCGCTGCGCCAGACCTTCCGCAATCGCCGTTTTTCCGACACCCGGCTCTCCGATCAGACACGGGTTGTTTTTTGTCCGGCGACTTAAGATCTGAATGACACGCTCAATTTCCTGCCCACGGCCGACAACCGGATCGAGTTTTCCTTCGCGCGCAAGCTCAGTTAGATCCCGGCTGTACTGGTCCAGTGCCGGCGTTTCGCTGGTCTGCGCTCCACCTCTTGTCTGCGGTCCGCGGCCGGTATTTGCATTTCCGCTTGCACCGCCCTGCAGCGGTGCCTCGCCCATGGCAGTAAGGATTGCTCCATATAGTTTCTGAATGTTGATCCCCATGGTAAAAAGCAAACGGGTAGCAACACAGTCACTTTCTTTTAAGATTGCGATCAGCAGATGCTCGGTTCCCACAGCTCTGCTCTTAAAACGCGCTGCCTCCGCTTCTGCATTTTCAAGCACTCTGCGTACCCGCGGAGTATAGCCCGGTCGGGATTCGGTCACGGTGTTTCCGCCTGGTGCAATCAGACGGTCAATCAGTTCGGTAAGCTGTCCGGCATCTACGTGAAACTCAGAAAGCACCATGCCTGCTGTGCCATCCTCCACGTTCAGAAGTCCGATCAGAAGGTGTTCGGTTCCTACGTAATTATGTCCACATTTTTCAGCTGTCCTAACCGCATATGCCAGTGCTTTTTTTGCCTGACTGGTATATCCTTCTCTCATAATACTATTGTCTCCTTCATGTTTCGTCTGCGTAATTGCTGTAAATTTCATCTACAAGCTGATGTACTTCTTCTTTTGATATATTTTTGCAGACGGCTTTTGCAAGAATCACCTGCAGATCTTCGCGCAGTTCCTGCATGGCATACAGTTTATCCGCATCGATAGAGATAACGGCTCCTTTTCTTCGGTCAATCGAAAGAAGCCCCTCCTGCCGGAGTACGCTGTAGGCCTTATTTACGGTATGCATGTTGATACCGATATTGTCTGCGAGCTGTCTTACCGAAGGTAGAGTATCTCCTTCCTGAATTCTGGAAGTGGCAATACCCAGAATAATCTGATTTCTCAGCTGGATATAGATCGCTTCATCGCTGTTGAAATCGATCTGTATTGTCTCATAATACATAGTTACACCCTGCTTTCTCGTATCGTTTTGTTATACATATGTTATAACAATTCGCAAACTTTGTCAACAAACGGTTTCCCTACCTGTTTTTCTCGTAGATGATCTGAAGACCTTTCAGGAGCAGATTCTCATCGATGATGATGTCATGTCTGCAGTGCGGAATCACAGCTTTCGCCAGACCTCCGGTAGCCACAATCGTGCATTTGCAGCCAAGTTCTTCTTCCATCCGTTCGATCATGCCGTCGATGCTGGCAGCGTTTCCATAAATCATACCGCCTTTCATACAGTCCAGCGTATTTTTGCCAATGACTTTTTTCGGTGCTGTCAGACTGGTCTGGCTAAGCTGCGCGGCATTTGATACGAGAGCATCCAGCGAAGTACGAAGTCCCGGAAGAATCACGCCTCCGATGAAGCTTCCTTTCTGATCAAGTACACTCATCGTCGTGGCAGTTCCCATATCGATAAGAATCTGCGGACATGTGTATTCATTCAGCGCTGCTACTGCTACAACAACAAGATCGCTTCCTGCCGTTGCGGGGTCGTCCAGTTTGATATTAAGTCCGGTCTTCACACCGGGGCCGACAACTTTGACCGGCTTTTTAATCACTTTTTCTGCCGCACTCCGGCAGAGCTCTGTCACCTGCGGAACAACGGAAGAGATGATACCTCCTTCGATCTGCTCCACCGGAATCTCATACAGTTCCAGTACATTTTTCAGGCTGACTGCGTATTCCAGCTCTGTTTTTGCCTTGTCCGTGGAGAGTCTTTCGATGAAGTATGTTTTTTTCCCTTCCACACACCCAAGGACGATGTTCGTGTTGCCGATGTCTATTGCAAGGATCATGATTCAGGTTCCTCCTGTAAAAACTATGAAATGAAATTCTTGTGGTTTTATTATACATGGTGCGGCGCTTTGAGACAAGGAAAAAGACAGCAAGAAAAAGACAATTAAGTCGATTTCATACTGTCTTCTGAATATTTCATTTTGAATTATCTATTCTTGTTGTTCACAAAAATAAATTTTACATCATTCTCAAACGTACGATTTAGCAGAATTTGCCCTGAAAATGTTTGAGTACTATACATTTTTACATCATTCTCAAACCATTACTTACAGATTTAGGGGAGGTGGAAAGTTTGAGTACCATACATTTTTACATCATTCTCAAACGACAACACGACTGGACAACAACAAGAAAAAGTTTGAGTACCATACATTTTTACATCATTCTCAAACCCGGAAACGACATTGGAGGGTTATCGGATTGTTTGAGTACCATACATTTTTACATCATTCTCAAACTAATATAAATATAACCCTCTTCGTAATACTGTTTGAGTACCATACATTTTTACATCATTCTCAAACCTGGCTGATGAATGGCGACGCTTGCGTCCTGTTTGAGTACCATACATTTTTACATCATTCTCAAACCCAGCAGACACACGACGCCGTGACACTGAAGTTTGAGTACCATACATTTTTACATCATTCTCAAACAGTGTTGCAAGACAGTCGCCCTCATGGAAGGTTTGAGTACCATACATTTTTACATCATTCTCAAACGCTTTCTGTTCTCATTGCTCACTACTCCTTGTTTGAGTACCATACATTTTTACATCATTCTCAAACAGGCGGCAAATTGGGACTCTGACGGCATTTGTTTGAGTACCATACATTTTTACATCATTCTCAAACCTCAAATTTAAAAATGAACTGCTTTCATCTGCACAAAACAGGTACTCAAACATCCGATGGATATTAATAGACATCACATCCATCTTTGTCAATTATATAATATTCTCTCTGATTCGAAAAGTCCCTTTGTATATTTTCTATGAAAAGCAAGGATATTTCATAGTAGCATGCCATTTGGGAGAGTTTGTTTATTTGTGTTTCGTTCAGATAGGATCGAATATTGACTAAAATCACCAGTTCTTTTTGGAGAAGTTCGGCCATAACTTTGATATATTGCGTTAATTTTTCCAGAAGTCCCATCTCTTTTTCGGTTTCTGTCTGAACTCCCATCAATTTTAGGAGTGCGCTCAAATCGATTTCCTCATTTTGTTCCAATTCGTACCCACTGACAGCTTCCAATTGATAGATGTATTTCTTCAGTTCCGCAATAATTCTCTGTGTTTCCAGAAACATTTCTTCATTTTGCGCACTTTTGACCAGCTCTGTAAATAACCGTTTTTGTATTCTGTGATCCGCAAAATCAAGAGAAAAGGGCGTTAATACCAATTCCACATCTCTTTTCATATTCAGCTCTGTGTCAGCTTTAGAAAGTACGAAATTTCCCTCCTCTCCCTGATTTTGTTTTTGCAGCTGCTCCACATATTTTAAAAACAGCTCCGGTGATTCTATAATCCATTCCGTGGGACAGTTCCGATGAATCGCAATAGGTTTTTCCAAGTCCACATGTACCAGTTTCATAAAATCACCAGCCTTTCATCCGTATTCAACACTTCGCTCTTTACGTTCCCAACAATCAGATCCATTTTCGCATACTGCTTCTCAGTCACCGTTAAAAGCTGTAGCAGGCCTTCTTCCGGCTTATTTTTATGAATCTGATCCACGATTCCATTCACTGCAGTTGTATTTAACGCAAGCTTACAGTATACGGATTCCTGGAGCATCAGGAATCCGCTTTTCAATAAAAACTTTTGAAATCTCGCATATTCTCTTCTCTGATCGCCCGTCAGCACCGGAAGATCAAACAGTACCAATACTCTCATAAAACGATAACTCATAGGCCGTAAAACCGGATCAATGCACTGTCATTCTCATTTAAGGCATCAAATACACTTTTACAGTAAATTTTTATGGCATTATTCACATACTGTGTTTTCCCGTCTATCATGACTTCGTTGTTTAATACATTGACCAATTGTATTTTTTCCTCATGCGTAAATTCTTTCCTCTGCATTTGGATTACTTCCCGGTCAATCAGGACACGGAACGGTTCCATCAAATCGGACGCCAGATTAAACTGATTAAACATATTATCATGAAAGAGTCCGAGCTGTGTAATATAACCGCTCGCTACAATTTCTCTCGCAAACGCAGACAACAAAATGCTATATCCGTAATTCAGCGCTGCATTTTCCGGACAATCCGCAGTTCTGGTAAATGTCATACCGAACAACGCATTAAAATATACCTTTGCCGCATGCCCTTCCCGGTTTGTCTCATCGTTCCAGCCAATCTCCTGTAAATATGCTTCTAACAGACCCGCTTCTTCCTTTCCCAGATTTTTTAACAGTTCCTTCTGTTTTCGTATTTTTTCCGTCACAATCTCTGTCCAGATCGCTTCTTTACTGTGCCGGCTCCACTGAATCTGCTTTCTGACCTTATTGCTGGTATCATGACTTCCGTAATACCCAACCAGTTCCGACGATGGATTTCTCTTTTCATCGCAAAAAATCACTTTTATTTTCTTTTTTGTCAGCTCTGCCAGCAGACTTGTTGTGACTGTTGCTGCTGTTGACTCAATCAGAATGGTTGATATTTCACTTAAATGTATTTTTGTTACTTCCTCATTTCGCACCACAAGATAACCAAGCTGATAGTCCAGCTTTGCCCGTTTGGAAATAACCACAATCCGCCAGCTCATAATGCATTCAGGTCTACTGCCTGCTCGTAAATACCGGTTGGCGATTGATGAATCATTTCGATTCGACTGCAATCGGTTATATTTTTGTTGAGATACAAAATTCCTGCTCTTCCAGATCCTCCAATTAATTTCAAATCAGCGGTAACACTCTGGCACTGGAAAAAATGTAAAATTTCATACAAAACGATACACTTTTCTTCTATGCATAATTCTTTAAATTTTTCTCTTTTTTCCGTTAATGTCTTTGCCTGTGCTCCAAGTTTTTTTGCTATATACCGTATTTGTTAATTTATTTAAAAAGGTTTCATACTGCATCACCACCTTCTTTTCTTCTAAATGGTCGGAATCGTAAATTTTCAGTTCTTTATTCTGTTTTTTACGTTCCACGTACTGTACTATTTTTTTCAGTATTTCCATTTCTTCCTGGGAAAGTACCAGCTGATTTGCACCTTGCATCAATAGCTGATCTCCTGATCTTCCGGAAACCCACATATAAAATCCGTCCACACAAAACAGAGTATCTATTTTGATTTCCGGCACCAGCACTCGCGGATTCTTTAACTGTCTTTCCTCTTCCAGATACCGAATTATATTTTCTTCTGACTTCTGAATTTCCTTTTTCAGACGAATCGGCACATACTCGATTGTTCGTATTTTCTTTCCCTTTTTGCCCTCCGATTCTGCCAGTACAAAGTAAGCTCCCGCCTCTTTGTTATATCCTCCATACTTCTGTATATCACAAAGCCGTTCATCACTGCTCTTGATCGGAACCTGACCTTTTCCTTTTTTGACAATCTGCTGGTCAAACAATGCACCTGTTGCCTCATACGATCTTCGCGTCACAAGAATGTTGTTCTTTTCCATAAACTTTCGAACTGTCACAATGGTTCCGTTCCCGCCTTCCCAGGCAATTTCTCCGTTTCGTTCAATTCTTTCCTGTTCAAACATCTTCTTCAGATTATAACTTCTTCCCGGATTTTCCTTAATGAAGTGAATCGGATTTGATGTGAATTTTACAAAATATGCGTTGCCAACGACAATATTCAAATAAGCATCCTTCGCATGATGATAATCATTCATCTCCCGTACCTTCAGAAATTTAAAATCCTTACGGAACTTTGAAACGGTTGGCGCTTTCACATAAACAATCTGTGTATCCGGGATCACCTGCTGCAGAATACTTGCTGCCGCTTTTGTACTCTGACGAGTTTCCACCAGCTGCCTGGAAATAAATCCAGCCAATTCAGACGGTTCAAATCCGTTTCTTCTTATCAGCCGTTTATATTTTTCTTCACTGATCAATCCGGCATCCACTAAAGATTTCCAGAATGGCTGCATTTTTTTCCGAACTGTTTCATCGATCGGATATTTATCCTCTTTCATCTGATTACACTTTTTCTTTACAAGTACCCGGTTATCCAGGCTATCATCCATCACTTTGGACTGTGGAAAAATATGATCAATGTCATACTTCTGATTATCCCACAATTCCTCCAGTTCAATTGTTTCACCGGAATACATGCATTTTCCTTTTTGCGTATAATACAAATACAGCTTGTCTCTTCTCATTTCCGCATCGGAACGTTTTTCAATCTCATCTATCCAGTCTTTTTCTTCCGCTTTACATTTTTTATAGAGTTCCAGCAGTTTCTTTTTTCTTGAAGAGGTTCTTCCCTGATCGGTTTTTTCTCTTGCCATTTCTATAAAAACACGTTTCGGTGGGTTTCCCATTACTTTACAGATTTCCTTTACAATCAAAAGGCTCTGCCAAATCTGCCGCTTCACTGCCGGTGATACGTAAAGTTCCTCGACTAATTCATACGAAATATCCCGTTTTTTCTGTTCGTTTCCATTCTTTTCTTCGATTGCCGATGCAAACAAATATTTTTCGCTAAGCAGTTGCATCAGATTGTCATTCGTCTCCCACAAAGCCCGAATAATAGACCATGCCTCTCCCGTTTCCGGTGCCGGTGCTTCCGTCTCTTCCAAAAACACTTTTGAGAGTCTTCCCCAACCACGATACGGCAGTTTACTTATGCTGTCTCTTTGTTTTTCTGTCAACTCCGGAAACAGTTTCTTTAATCTCTGTTTCAGTATCGCTTTATCATCTCCAAACAGCGTTACGTTCAGGATGATGCATTCTTTTTCCGCCTGGTTCAGTGACAGATTTGTTAATTTCTCTTTAAAGTCATGGTATGCCGTAAGAGAACTCTTGAAATCACCATCAATTCCGGTAATTTCAACTTCTTTTCCGGTAATTCCTTCTTTCACTAAATAGTTTTTCAGTTTTTTCTGTGTAACTTTTCTGCTTTTCTGGAATACTTCTTCATATATTTTCTGTTTCTGCTCTACAGATATCTTTTCTCCATCCAAACGCAGATTATTTAATTCATTTAAAACTTCGTATTTGCTATACAGCAGAGAATACTTTGGTAAAACATCTTCACTTGGCAGATAAGTACATTTATTCGTCATTCTTCGAATAAACTGCTCTGCACTTGCTTCCAAATCTACCATCTCATCGAAGTTCCATGGATATATTTTGCCTTCTTTTCGTACCGCCCAGTTACTCTTCTCCCCTTTTTTTCGAATTCCGTTTAAGGGTCCTACGTAGTACGGAATGCGGAATGTGAAAATCTTTTGAATCTTCTCTCCATTCTCTTTCAGTAGCGGAACTTTATCTTCCAGATTTTTCAGGATTGCATTTAATTCATATAAATGAATCTGATACGGAATGACACTGTTGTCTTTTACAGTCTGTTTCGGAAGAAACGTTCCCATTTCCATTTCCTTCTGCATACAGGATACTTTCGTCACATCTGATATCTTGCCCAGAATATTCTTTTTCAGATAACCGTAAAAGTCTTCCTGACTACATTGTTTTGGTGCCTTGATATACGCATAATAATTAGCTTTTTCATCCTTTTTTGCAAACAGTCTCTGATATTCTTCCCTTGAAAGATTCTCTCTGACCAGCTTTTTCAGATCTTTCAGATCTTTTTTATGCTTTTCATAAAGTGCCACTTTTGCCTCTGAAAGAGAAGAATAGTTCTGCAAAATATCAGCCAGAACAGCCCAATCGTACACTGCTTTTGCGTGTTCAATTAATACATATTTTTCTCCCAGCTCTGCTTCGATCTCTCCAGCGTATTCTTCATAACCTGCATCTGCGAAGCAAAGTTTTGGCCGTTCCAGTGTATCCATCTGTTTTTCCCCAAACAGATTTCCCAGTTTTGCTGTTCCACCGGTAATCAATCCCAGCCACTCTTTTTCACAGGATGTTTCTGCCCGCATTGCTTTTACTGCTTTTGTCTTTTTCGCAGATTTGGTCAATGTCCGGTCTTTTAAAATTGCCTCTATTTCCTTGCTTCTTTCCACTCCAATCTCGGAAGAAAAGCCAAGTTCTTCTGCCCTCACTGCTTCAAGGAACTGTTCAAATGTTGTCTGAAATTCTCTTACCTGTTCGATATTTCCGTTTAATAGAAAATGGCCTCTGTGTTTCATCATATGATGCAGAGCAAGATATATCAGGCGAATATCAGGCGTTTCGTCAGTTTCCATTAACCATTTTCTCAGATGATAGATGGTTGGAAACTGTTTATGATATTCTTTGTCTGTGTAATCATCATCCGCAAACAATGCATAGGGAAGTTCTGGACACTTTCCCCGCCTGTCACGCTTATCCTCTGGCCAGTAACGACTCTCTTTCATTCTGCGAAAAAATCCATCATCTATCTTTTCTACTTCTTCCGCAAAAATTTTCTGCAGCAATTCTATTCTCCAATTACGACGATCCAATCTTCGTTTTGCTGTCCGAAACCCTCTTCTCTCTTCTGCAGTCTGTGCACTGTCAAATAGCCGTACACCCCAAAGTGTTTTTCCATGTGCGCGCAAAATTTCGTACTTCTCATTTGTCACAGCCCATCCAACCGAACTGCTTCCCATATCAAGTCCGAGATAATATTCCCCTTTCATCTATTCTTTCCTCCATTTTCTACATTTTATCTAATTTTACCATATATTTTGATTTTTTACATCTTTTCTTTCCTATTTTCAACAATTCTACTTCCTGGTTCTTGCTGTTCCCACAGTACTGAATCATAACCATGTTTCATTTCTAATTTTAGACAACAAAAAAACTGCTGTCTATGAAGACAACAGTTTTCGTTCCACACACTGTGGACCATCTAACGATGGCGTTTTCGATAAATCGTTATTTGAACTTATGATGTAAAATTTAGTATGGTACTAAACTATTTACACTATACTTCTATTTTTTCCTTTCGTCAATCTTTTTTAGAAAGTTTTTATGATAATTATTCCATTTTTTTCTCTTGCGTCCTTCTTGTTTTTATGGTAAAATATATCTTGTTCTGATTACGAACACTGCCGCTGTGGCGGAATTGGTAGACGCACTTGACTCAAAATCAAGCGGTGAATAACCGTGCCGGTTCGAGTCCGGCCAGCGGCATAGCTAAAAAAGATCTGCAAAAACGAACGTTGATGCAGATCTTTTTTTATTGTCTTCCCTTCAAAAAAACAGCTTTTGAAAGAAAGAAAACCCCTTTCGAAGAACCGGCCATCTGCCGCATGGTTCTTTTTGAAAGGGGTTTTACTGTTGTTATCTCTTATTTATTTCCAAACATCTTCTCATACTCCGGTGTTCCATCCAGTGTAGCGAAATAGTCTTTCGGGGTTTCTGCGCGGCGGATGACTTCAAAGCTGCCGTCCTCTTTTAACAGAACCTCTGCAGATTTTAATTTTCCGTTGTAGTTGTATCCCATGGAAAATCCATGTGCGCCGGTGTCGTGGATGAAGAGGAGGTCTCCGACTTCCACTTCCGGAAGCATGCGGTCGATCGCGAATTTATCGTTGTTTTCGCACAGGGAACCTGTTACGTCATATTTGTGGTCGCACGGCTGATCTTCTTTTCCCATCACCGTGATGTGGTGGTAAGCGCCGTACATTGCCGGCCGCATCAGGTTGACCGCGCAGGCGTCGCAGCCGATGTACTCTTTGTAGATGTGTTTCTGATGGATGGCGCGGGTAACGAGTCCGCCGTACGGTCCCATCATAAAACGGCCCATTTCCGTGTAAATTGCAACATCGCCCATGCCGGCCGGAACAAGAACTTCATCGTACACTTTATGTACACCCTCGCCAATCACGCGGATGTCATTGCCTTCCTGACCCGGTTTGTACGGGATTCCGACACCGCCGGAAAGATTGATGAATTTAATCTTCACGCCCGTCTCTTTCTGCAGCTTTACAGCCAGCTCAAACAGTGTTTTTGCCAGAACCGGGTAGTAATCGTTGGTTACGGTATTACTTGCAAGGAAGGAATGGATGCCGAACTCTTCTGCCCCTTTTGCCTTCAGAATGCGGAATGCCTCAAAAATCTGCTCGGTTGTCATACCATATTTGGCATCTCCCGGATTATCCATGATGTCGGTGCTGATTTTAAACAGTCCGCCCGGGTTATAACGGCAGCAGATTTTCTTCGGAATGTAGCCCAATGTTTTCTCAAGAAAATCAATATGCGTAATATCATCAAGGTTAATGATCGCACCAAGCTCTGCAGCCAGTTGATACTCTGCAGCCGGTGTTACGTTGGATGAAAACATGATTTTATCTTTCTCAAATCCCATCGCATCGGAAAGCATCAGCTCCGTGTAAGAAGAGCAGTCGCATCCGCAGTCATATTCACCCAGCATTTTGATCAGTGTCGGGTTTGGGTTCGCTTTTACAGCAAAATACTCACGAAATCCCGGATTCCAGGAAAAAGCTTCCTTTACTGCTTTCGCATTCTCACGAATTCCTTTTTCATCGTAAATGTGAAACGGAGTTGGTACTGCTGCTGCGATTTCTTCCAGTTTTTCTTTTGTTACAAAAGGCTTCTTCGTCATTCTCTTTTGTCTCCTTCTTCTGCTTATTTTGCCTGAATAATGTGAAGCATGTTTGTCATATATCCTTCACCCGTCACCTCGTTAGTAGCAGGGTCTCCGGCCGTAAAAATAACCATATCGCCACGTTCTACGAGCTCCTCACGGCGCACCATATACATAGCATGGGAAATGATGTTCTCCGTAGAATCTTCCTCGTATCCGGTCACCGGACGAACGCCCCAGTAGAGCTGCATTTTTCTTCTTGCCCATTCATATGGGGTAACGCCGTAAATCGGTACGCTCGGACGAAGGTTGGAAATCAGTCTTGCGGTCTGACCAGACATAGTCGGGGTCACAATGCAGGCTGCTTTGATGTGTTCTACCATAGAAACGGCTGCACTTCCGACTGCTGCGGAAACATTCAGCTTTCCTTCCAGCGCTTTTCCATCGCGGTAATCTTCGAATTTCAGATAGCGCTCTGTCTGCTCGGCAATCTCTCCCATCATGGTAACTGCCTCGATCGGATATTTTCCGGCTGCTGTTTCGCCGGAGAGCATGATTGCATCCGTTCCATCATAAATTGCATTCGCAACATCGGCTACCTCTGCACGGGTCGGGCGCGGGTTCCGGATCATGGAATCCAGCATCTGGGTTGCTGTGATAACCGGTTTGTATTTATGATTGCATTTTTCAATGATGATTTTCTGTACATGCGGTACCTGGCACGCCGGAATCTCTACACCAAGGTCTCCCCTTGCAACCATCACACCATCTGCCGCATCGATGATGCTGTCGATGTTCTGCACACCCTCCGCATTTTCGATCTTGGCAATGATATCAATACGCTCTCCTCCGTTTGCCACAAGGAACTCACGGATTTCGTTAATTGCCTCTGCATTTCGGATAAAAGAAGCCGCTACAAAATCAATATCCTGTTCAATACCAAAGAGAAGATCTCCTTTGTCTTTCTCCGTCAGGTTCGGAAGATTGATCGAAACGTTTGGTACATTCACACCCTTCTTCTCTCCGAGCTCGCCGCCGTTTACTACGGTACAGACAATTTCCGGTGCATTTACTTTTTCTACGCGCAGGCCGATCAGACCATCATCGATCAGAATTGTGTCTCCCTCTTTGATATCGTCGGTAAGGCCGGTGTAGCTGACCGAACAGTGATTTTCATCTCCGGTCTCCTGAACGGTTGTCAGGGTAAAAGTCTGTCCGGTTACCAGATTTACTTTTTTGCCATCTTTCAAAACGCCGGTACGGATTTCCGGTCCTTTGGTATCCAGAAGGATTGCCACAGGAGTTTTCAGCTCTTTTCGAAGCTCTTTCAGCATATCCATACGCATTTTCTGCTCATCGTGGTCTCCATGAGAAAAATTAAAACGAGCAACATCCATTCCGGTTTCAATCAGTTTTTTCATCAGGTCACGGGAGTTGGTATTTGGTCCCATGGTGCAGACAATTTTCGTTCTTCTCATACTTTCTCTCCTTCTTCATTTTACATGTTCATGCGTAAACAGGTGATCCTGGCAGTATTCATAGTTTCCGTTGCATCGGGAACAGAAACGGAACTCCAGATTCGGATCATCTTTTTCGGTCCGGCCGCAGATCGCACATTTGTGTTTTGTGATCCCGTTCGGATTGCGGTATTCGGCTTCGCCTCTTGAAACGGCCTTTTTAAATTCCTTCCGGCGTCTGTTCTGCTGGAAAGAGCCGCGTTTTCCTTTTCTTGTCATCAGGAAGAACACAAGGACGTTTGCAAGGGAACAAAGAATAACAACACATCCTGCCCAGTTTCCGCTCATGATGCTGGTAATCATGCTGTAGGCGAGAAGCGCTACGTCAAGGTATGCCAGCCATTTGATTTTGATCGGAATAATGAAATACAGCAGTACCTGCATATCCGGGAAGCTGATCGCAAAGCCAAGGAAAATCGAGAGGCTGATGTAGTAAGTGCTGAATGCCGTTCCCATCAGCGACGGATATCCGTTGACTGCATATAAGATTCCATACAGCAGGAAGGAACCGATAATGGTCATCAGAATGCCGGAAAAGATGTAAACATTATACTTGAAATCTCCCCAGGCTCTCTCAAGGCTTGTTCCGATTGAGTAATAGAAAAACAGCATGATGATCGTAAAGATATCAAGGCTGCTCGGCGGAATCAGAATCCAGCTCACCAGACGCCAGATCTGTCCGTGCAGAATATAATATGGTTCCAGCGTCAGATACTGTCTCATGATGGGAGCCGCAAGCGCAATGATATATCCCGCAATGTACGTTACGATAATGTACATCGTCAGATGGCTTAACGCGTATCTCCCATATTTTCGCTCCATTTTGTCTAAAAAATTCATGCACACTCTTCCTTTTTGTTTGTTTTATTTTACCGGCTTTCACTGCCCGAAAATACATTCTCATTATACGTGCTGCCTTTTCGTTTGTCAAACGGTATAACGGTGAATTTCGTCTCCGAAAAAGAGCTTTACGAATGTTTTACTTTCCGGTATAATTTATTAGAAATCTTTTCCAGTTATTTTATAAATATACGAAAAAATTCAGGAGGACTTTATATATGGCAGGATCATCATTTGGTACCATCTTCAGACTGACCACCTGGGGAGAGTCTCATGGAAAAGGCGTGGGCGTTGTTGTGGACGGAGTGCCGGCCGGCCTTTCGCTTTCCGAGGAGGATATTCAGTTTTACCTCGACCGCAGGAAGCCGGGACAGAACCGCTTTACCACAAAACGGAAAGAATCCGATACCGTTCAGATTTTATCCGGCACTTTCGAAGGAAAAACGACCGGTACCCCGATTTCCATGGTGGTATGGAATGAGGATCAGCATTCCAAAGATTACAGCGACATTGCTTCCTATTACAGACCGGGCCACGCCGACTATACGTTTGATGCAAAATACGGTTTCCGCGACTACCGCGGCGGCGGACGCTCCTCAGGACGCGAGACGATCGCACGCGTGGCTGCAGGTGCCATTGCCTTAAAAATGCTCTCTGAGCTTGGCATCACCGTTTCCGCCTACACCCGCTCCATCGGTGACGTGGAAATCCAGTCTTTTGATACCGCTGAAATCGCGAATAACGCCCTGAATATGCCGGATGCAGAGGCTGCCGAAAAGGCTTCCGAGCTTTTAACAAAAGCCATGGCGGAAAAAAATTCCGTCGGCGGTGTGGTCGAATGTGTCGTTCACCATATGCCGGCCGGTGTCGGCGATCCGGTGTTTGAAAAGCTCGATGCCAACCTTGCAAAAGCACTCGTCTCCATCGGCGCCGTAAAAGGCGTGGAAATCGGAGACGGTTTCTCGGTCTGCACAGCTACCGGGCTTACCAATAACGATGCCTTCCATGTAAATGCGGACGGCTCCATTGTCAAGCTGACCAACCACGCCGGCGGTATTTTAGGCGGTATCAGCGACGGAAGCGATATCGTTGTCCGGGCTGGTTTCAAACCGACCCCGTCCGTTGCTGCTTCCCAGCAGACCATCAACAAAGACGGCGAAAATATTGCCATCGAAATCAAAGGCCGCCACGACCCGATCATCGTTGCACGCGCCGTTGTTGTCGTGGAATGCATGACCGCTCTTGTCCTGGCGGACGCACTGCTCGTCGGCATGAGCGCCAAACTGGACAATGTAAAGAAAGTCTGGGCTCTGGACGAGAAATAAAGGCCGGACTGCTTCTTTCTGGCTTCAACACAAAAAATGCCTGCGGGATACAGTTCTTCCTGCAGGCATTTTTGCGTTATTTTTTAGTGAACGCCTTTTTTCGTAATCAGAATACAGTTCGGCGTCTCCACTTTCATCGGGCGGCCTTTCTGAACCAGCACGTTTTTCTCATAATCAACGGTAAATGTTGTGATCGTGTTGGACTCATGGTTTGCCACTGCGATATGTTTTCCGTCCGGGAACATTGCAATATCCTTTGGATATTCGCCGCTGATCGGAAGTGCAAACTTCTTCTCCATGCAGCCGGTCTCCGGGTCGATATGGAACATTGCTACGGTATTGTCTCCGGCTGTAGAAGTAAACAGGTAGTGGTGATCCGGGGAAAGGCACATGCCGGATGCAGCGTCGTGCGCCTGGTCCACGTTCGCGGATGTGGTGCTGATCGACTGCAGTTTTTCAAATTCCGGTCCGTTTCCCGTATCACGGTAGCTGAATACATCGACTTTGTTCATCAGCTCGTAAATGACATACGCGTATTTTCCGGATTCACTGAAAACGATCTCTCTCGGACCGGATTCACGCTCACAGCGCAGGATATCCACCAGTTTCAGGCGGTCACGCTGTGTGTTCAGCTTGTACATTTTGATCTGGTCAATGCCGTTGTCGACTGCGCAGACATATTTGTTGTCCGGTGTAGGAACGACACAGCTGACATGCGGGCGGAAGTTACGCTCTGCCACACTGCCAAGGCCCTTGTGGAACACGCCGTCCATCAGACTTCCGAGGCGGCCGTCCTTATGGGTATGTACAACGGTTACTTTTCCGTCATGATAGCCTGCCACGAACAGGTATCTTCCGGTTTTGTCCACCGACAGATAGCAGCCGCGCATGCCGTCGATGTCTACTTTGTTGATCGGGGTCAGGTCTCCGTCATCCTCCACTGCAAACACTGCAACGCCTTCATCTGCAATCGAATACAGGTATTTGCCGTTTAAGGAACGGGCAATGTGGGAAGAGTTGTTGACCGGTATGACTTTTCGCTCTGTCAGAGTGCCTTCTTCTACATTTACATCATATAAATGAATACCAATGCTGCTTCCATGGGTATAAGTGCCTACATAGCTACGTACTCATCCTTCATGTTGTTTTCATCCTTTCTGCCTTCTCGCACATCGTGTGAATTTTCTAAAAATATTTTAACACAATTTCCGCGCCACGACAACGAGGAAAACGGATTTTTGATATGTAAACGGTAACACTTTATTTTTAGACACAGGATATTCTCCTGCAGAGAATTTTTTAGATATTTCTATTGTTTTTGGATTGTAAGAGTTGAGGTTTCCGCTGCATACCATTTCCATTTTCTACGCTCTCGTCAGACTGATTTCCTGACTCATCATTCCCTGCAGTTTCTTGATTGCGCGGCTGTACTGGCACTGCAGCGCCTGCTCGCTTTTCTTGCAGAATCCGCTGAGCTCTTTGTAGCTGAATCCATATGCTCTCCCCCAGAAAATGCGCTGATCCATCGGATTCAGGTTCTGGATGCAGTTCTGCATCACCATTCGTTCCTCAATCTCGGCTGTCGCGGCCGCCTCCCCTTCATTTCTGTTCTCTTTCTGATACTGTGTATAGGAAACTTCATTCTGATAATAATGTTTTCTGCGCTGATTCTTGATCTTGTTTTTTGCCACACAGAACAGCCATTTCGTCATCTCTTCTCCTTCGAGATCGGCAACGGTTTCAAATTTTACCACCAATACCTCCCATACATCGTTCAGCACATCCTTCGCCGTCTCCCGGTCATTGTTCAACTGACCGCAGATATAACGGAACAGCACATGACTGTTTTCCTCGAATATGATCTGAAAAAATCGTTCCTTCTCTTGTCTCATACACTTCTTTCTCCCTCCTGTTATTTCGCTGTCCTTCTCTTCCGGGCCCGTCATATATGTAATGTGTTGAGACTATCGAAATCTTTCGTTTTTTCAGAATATTTCTACTATTTGACCTTATTACTTTTGTTAATAAAGCAAAATATTGCGTTATAACTGCACCGCGGCGCATAATCAAATTTTTTCTTTCGAAATCAGAAATTACTGTTTCTGACAAAAAATTCCCGCAGAAAGGAGCTTTCTTCCTCTCTGCGGGAATCTTCTATTTTGGTTTTATTTTATTTAAAGTAAGCAACACCGGACTCAAAGATCTTCAGATCCTGCTCTCCGTAGATGTTGACTGCTACGCCGTTGTCGCGGCGCTCTGCGTGTGCCATCTTACCAAAGACACGGCCGTCCGGGCTGGTGATACCCTCGATTCCGCAGTAGGAACCGTTGACATTCCAGTACTCGTCGTTGGTCAGGTTTCCGTTGACATCGCAGTAGCGGGTTGCAATCTGGCCGTTTGCCATCAGCTTGTCGATCCACTCTTTCGATGCTACGAAACGTCCCTCTCCGTGGGATGCCGGGTTGGTGTAAACACCGCCAAGCTCGGCGCCTGCCAGCCATGGGGATTTGTTGGTCACAACCTTCGTGTAAACCATCTTGGAAATATGGCGTCCGATAGTGTTGAAGGTCAGAGTCGGGGAATCCTCCGTCTGTCCGAGAATCTCACCGTACGGAACGAGTCCCAGTTTGATCAGTGCCTGGAATCCGTTGCAGATACCAAGGGCAAGTCCGTCTCTCTCATTCAGCAGTTTGGTAACAGCTTCTTTGATCTTCGCATTCTGGAATGCGGTTGCAAAGAATTTTGCTGATCCATCCGGCTCATCACCTGCGGAGAATCCGCCAGGGAACATGATGATCTGCGCCTGGTTGATGACTTTTTCAAAGGCATCGACAGAACCGCGGATGTCTTCTGCGGAAAGATTGCTGAATACCTGAGTGATAACTTTTGCACCGGCACGCTCGAAAGCTCTGGTGCTGTCATACTCACAGTTCGTTCCCGGGAAGACCGGAATGAATACGGTCGGCTGTGCCAGCTTGTGGGAGCATACGTGGATGCTCTTTGCCTGATAGCAGCTGTCTGCAACAATTCCGTTTTCGTCTGCTGCTGCCACATTCAGGGCATCTACCTCCGGAAGCTCTGCACCGGATACGGTCTTGAATACTTTTTCCAGCGGTTTGTTCCATGCGGAAACGGCCTCGCGGATGGTGATTTCGGTGTCTTTATAGGAAAGAACCGGTTTGTCTGTCACTTCACCGATGACGGTGTAGGTGCTTGCCAGCTCTCCGACTTTTTCAGCCGGAACTTCGCAGATCAGATCTGCAATATATGGAGTAAAGAGATCTCTCTCGTCTACATTGTGCTCGATGGTTACGCCGAGAGCATTACCGAATGCCATCTTGGATACGGCTGCTGCGATACCCTGACGGTCTACGACATAAGCGGCTTTCACACGGCCGTTCTGCATATCCTCATGCAGTTTTCTGTAGGTTTCCATGACGCCTTCGTACTCTGGAAGCAGATGTGCGTCGACTGGAAGGTGGATCCACACGAGTTTGTCTCCTGTGTTTTTCAGCTCCGGAGATACTACATCTTTTAATTTTGCAACGTCAACCGCGAAGGATACGAGTGTCGGCGGTACATCGATATGGTTGAAGGTACCGGACATACTGTCTTTTCCTCCGATAGACGGCAGGCCGTAGCCCATCTGTGCGTCGTATGCACCAAGAAGTGCTGCGAACGGCTGGCTCCAGCGGTGCGGATCCTCAGTCATTCTGCGGAAATATTCCTGGAAGGTGAAGCGGACTTTGCTGTAATCGCCGCCGACTGCCACGATGCGGGACAGGGACTCGGTTACGGCATAGACTGCTCCGTGATACGGGCTCCAGCTCGATACGTATGGATCAAAGCCGTAGCTCATCATGGTAACGGTGTTGGTTTTTCCATCCGGAACCGGCACTTTTGCAACCATGGCCTGAGTTTCAGTCAGCTGATATTTTCCACCGTACGGCATCAGCACGCTGGCTGCTCCGATGGAGGAGTCAAACATCTCGACAAGACCTTTCTGGGAGCATGCGTTGAGGTCTGACAGGGTGGACAGCCATTTTTCTTTCACGTCGGCAATGTCACCGCTTCTTTTTAACGGGGTGTCCTCTGCTTTTGGAATCTCTACGAAGACATCATTCTCCTGATGTGCTCCGTTGGTATCCAGGAATGCACGGGAAATATTGACGATCTCTTTTCCTCTCCAGGAGAGTACCAGACGCGGGTCCTCGGTTACGACTGCAACTTCGGTTGCCTCCAGGTTCTCTTCTGCGGCATATTTCAGGAACTGCTCACGGTCTTTCGGGTCGATGACAACGGCCATACGCTCCTGGGACTCGGAGATGGCGATCTCGGTTCCGTCGAGGCCGGCATATTTTTTCGGTACTTTGTCCAGATTGATCTTAAGGCCCGGTGCCAGCTCGCCGATGGCAACGGAAACTCCGCCTGCACCGAAGTCGTTGCATTTTTTAATCAGAAGGCTGACTTCCTCGCGGCGGAACAGTCTCTGCAGTTTACGCTCAGTCGGTGCGTTTCCTTTCTGTACCTCTGCACCGCAGGTCTCGATGGATTCTGTCGTATGTACTTTGGAGGAACCGGTTGCACCGCCGCAGCCGTCTCTTCCAGTACGGCCGCCGAGCAGGATGATGATATCGCCCGGATCGGAATTTTCACGGACAACGGCACGGCGCGGTGCTGCTCCAAGGACGGCTCCGATCTCCATACGTTTTGCCACGTAGTCCGGATGGTAAACTTCTTTGACATAGCCGGTTGCAAGACCGATCTGGTTTCCATAGGAGCTGTAGCCGTGTGCTGCTTCTCTTACGAGTTTTTTCTGCGGAAGTTTTCCTTCGAGTGTCTCGCTCTGCGGACGGGTCGGATCTGCGGCTCCGGTCACACGCATTGCCTGATATACATAGGTTCTGCCGGAAAGCGGGTCACGGATTGCACCGCCAAGGCAGGTTGCTGCACCACCGAACGGCTCGATCTCGGTCGGGTGGTTGTGGGTCTCGTTTTTGAAGTTGATCAGCCACTCTTCGTCTTTTCCGTCTACATCTACCGGTACGACGATGGAGCATGCGTTGATTTCATCAGACTCTTCCTGATCTGCGAGTTTTCCTTCGGATTTCAGTTTTTTCATTGCCAGAAGGGCAAGGTCCATAAGGCAGATGAATTTGTCGTCACGGCCTTTGTAGAGTACCTCACGGTCGCTTAAGTAGCGGTCGTAGCTTTTTTTCATCGGCTCGTAGTAGTCGCCTTCGCCGAAGGTCACGTTGGTAAGCTCGGTGGAGAAGGTGGTATGGCGGCAGTGATCGGACCAGTAGGTATCGAGTACGCGGATCTCGGTCATGGATGGATTTCGTTTTTCTTCGCCGCGGAAGTAGTTCTGGATATGCAGGAAGTCTTTGAAGGTCATGGCAAGGCCGAGGGAATCATACAGGGCTTTTAATTCTGCCTCCGGCATGTCGATGAATCCGTCGAAGATTTTGACGTCTGCCGGCTCTTCAAATTTTGTCACGAGGGTTTCCGGTTTTTCAAGTCCTGTCTCTCTGGAGTCTACCGGATTGATGCAGTGTGCTTTGACTGCGTCAAACTGCTCATCAGTCATCTCTCCTTCGATAACATACGTAACGGCGGAGCGGATGATCGGCTGCTCGTCTTCTTTTAAGAACTGCACGCACTGTACGGCAGAATCGGCTCTCTGATCAAACTGTCCCGGAAGGAATTCTACGGAAAATACTCTCGCACCTTCTGCACGCGGGAAATCTTCCTGATAGCAGATATCAACCGGCGGCTCTGCAAAGACTACTTTACATGCTTTCTCATATGTCTCATCACTGATATTTTCTACATCGTACCGGATCAGCTCCCGTACGTTGGTTACGGTCTGGATGTTCAGATAGTGCTTGATTTCATGCTTCAGATCTTTCGCCTTAATCGCAAATTCCGGCTTTTTCTCCACATAAACGCGTCTGACTGTACTCATTTTTATCCTCCATTTGTCTGAATCATAGTCCCCCAAAAACGGGACAATCTTTCGTTACTTACAGAATAGCATATTTATCTTTATAAATGAAATTAATATATCTTATATGTTTTATAAGTTTTGTTTCTTAATAGACGGACGCATTCCATTTTTCCTGCACTACCATCCCACTCATCACCCATTCTCTCCCGTCCTAAACCGTCAGGCCCGCGCACCTTCTGGTGCGCGGGCCGTCCGTTTCCGTTTTTACATTCTATATTTCGCTTTTTTCTCCCGTGTCCGCAGTGCATTCCCCGCCTTTGCCGGCCGGTACAGCAGCATACAGGTTCCCGCATTCATAACAAGCGCACAGCACACATCCGATACGGAGTGCTGTTTTAAAAACATGGTCGAAAACACAATCAGCACCGTCAGGCCCAGGCAGACGTTTCGGAATACCGGGCGGTTTTTGAGCTGCTCGCTGTGTTCTACGGCAACAGCTACGGCTACGGAATTATATACGTGAATACTTGGGAATACGTTGGTCGGTGTGTCTGTCAGGTAAAGGCCTCTGACCAGATCCGTGAAAATGTTCTCCCGTGGGAATACCGTCGGGCGCAGGTTCTGGCCGTTCGGGTACAGATAGGAGATCACGAGGAACGCCGTCATTCCGATTCCCAGGTTGATAATCAGCTGATAATATTCTCTGCGGTTCTTGTTGCAGAAGCCGAAATAAAGGACAGACCATGCAATATATCCAAACCACATAAAATAAGGAATCACAAAAAACTCACAGAACGGAATCATATCATCAAACGGAGTATGAATCAGATGATAACCTTTCGTAATGTGCGTTTCCAGATATTGAAAACATTTCAGATAGAAAATACCATAAACCACTACCGGAAGAAAATGCTTATATTTTTTTATTGTCTTCATAGTTTCCCTCCACTTTTCTGACGAGGTTTTTCTCTTCAACCTGCTGAAATTATAGCACACCGAAAACCGAAGTCAATAAGCTTTATTATTTTTTAAGAAACAATTCATCGGTTTCTGAAAACCGTCCTTGGGATGGAAATGTTCAAAGATCGCCGCGTCGAATTTTTTCCGTGTCCGGTTATATACATGCTCATCTTTTACCGTCCATGCAAATGCCGGTGTCCGAAACAGCATACGGTCGATCAGGAAGCCCGGGCAGTCGGCGTAGCGGTGGTCGTAGGCGATAAAATCCGGTTTCCCGATAAAATTCAGCATCAGATGACGCGCCATTATCCGCAGGATCAGATGCACCTTATCATCCTTTGAAAAACGGCCGGAAAGCTGGCCGCGCAGCGTCTGCGGCATGTGGCGGCGGCACCAGCGGAGGGCCAGGCTGTTGAAGGATTCCATGCAGAACATACCGGTGTACCCCTCCATCTCCTTCTGAAATCCCGCACAGACCGCCGTGGAAAGTCCCGGCATCTTGATTTCGATTAAAAGCGGCACGCGGCCGTCTACCGTCTGCAGTACCTCACGAAGCAGCGGAATCTTTTCCGTGCTGTCGCCCAGATGGAACTGCTGGAGTTCCTCATACGTATAATCGCTGATTTTTCCCTCGTTTCCACACATCCGCTTCATCGTGTCATCGTGGAACACCACAATCCGTCCATCCTTTGTTATCTGAATATCCAGCTCGATGGCATATCCCTGCTCCGCCGCGCGGGCAAAAGCCGGAAGAGAATTCTCCGGAACTCCCTCCGCCGCGTTCCACAGACCGCGGTGCGCATAATTCCATTCCGCAAATTTCAGACATTCCTGCCGTCTCGATGTAGCCGGCAGAATGGAAAAGAAATAACCTGCTGCCAGGACGGCAAGCACTGCAAAAAATATGATCCAGAACATCATCTTTCCATCCCTTCTTTCACCCAGTCGCCCAAAAGGCGGAGACGCTCCGTTTCCAGTCCGATCCTTTCCTCCGTGCGGTGTCCGCCCGATTCTCCGTCCAGGTGGACCGGTTCCGCGCGGTCTGTCTGAAAGGAAAGGCTGCTGCACCGCTCCATATGTACCTCAGGAAATCCCGTGTGGCGTCCAAACAGCGCCATCGGCAGAAGATAGCTGACTTTCCATTTGGCAAGATTGGAAACCACCATCACGTCGAGCAGATCATCTGTCCCGTCCGCCTCCGGGCAGAAGCAAAAGCCGCCGCCCTCGTACGGAAAATTCATTGTCACTGCAAAAAGAACATTTTCAAACGAACGGTGTTCTCCGTTTTCCAGCGCTGCATCCAGTGTGAACGGTTCGAGATAAAAGAGCTGCCGCAGTGCAATCATCACATACGTAAGTTTTCCCAGATGCAGCCGGTTCAGCGTATTCTTGATTTTTGATGCCAGCGCCTCGTGGCAGATGCCTGCATCAAAACCGATGCCGGTGCTGACGAGAAATCTCCGCTTTTGGCTGCCAAGAAGCGCCGTTCCAATGTTGATCTCCTTTTCCTCCCCTTTCAGCACAGCTTCCAGCGCCTGCAGCGGATCGGAGGGAATTCCGGCACCGCGCGCAAAATCGTTGCCGCTTCCCGTTGGAATATAACCGAACTTTACATCCGACAGGCTGGTGATTCCATCGACCGCCTCATTCGCCGTACCGTCTCCGCCGATCGCCAGAAGGACATCATCGGGATTCCATACCCCTTTCGCGGTCAGCCGTGCTGCCGTCTCCCGTGCGCTTCCGTGATACTTTGTCGGATATACACGAAATTCCGTCCTGCGCCGCTCAAGCTCGCCCTCAATCACCGGCCACAGCTTCTCGCCGCGCCCCGACCGCGATTTTTTATTTACTATAATATGATACATTAAAGTCATACCTTCCTTTTTCTTCTGTAAAAAACCACTTCAAATCACCTGAATCATATTCTTACGCAGCGAAACAGCAAGTGTTTCACTGCTGAGTGAACAGTAACCAAATCAGCCATATTGTAGCAGTTTTCCCCGCAAACCACAACTATCTTCACAAAATCTTAACTTGTTGCCGCCGTAAAAATTCCCGCACCCCTGTCTTTTCTTTCTTGACAGACCTTTTTGTTCTGCTAAAATAAAAAGTACCGCGGTTTCGTCCGCAGAACGTCACTCATTTCTGAGGAGGTTTTTATGAATTTTTACGATATGACACGCGCAGGGAGGATGATACGATGAAGCTCTCCCCCGCATTTCTCGCTTATAAACTAAGCAGCGCTTTTTCGGTTCTTGCACCGGAAAACCTGCCGCTCTCCGGCACACTGGAACTGCCTGTTCTTTATCAGACAAGCTCCGCAGCCACTGCGCACCGGGTCTTTCTCTGCACAGAAGAACAGATCGGCTCTCTTTCCTCCCTCCCTGAAGAAAGCAGCTCCCTTTTTCTTCTCTGTACCGAAGAACTGCCGGAGGAACTTCCGGCTCCGGTTTCGATCGCCGTTAAAAGCAGCGTATCCGCTGTTTTTTCGTTCCTGCAGGAGCTTTTCTGGACGTACGATTCCTGGCAGAAGGAGCTGATGCAGGCACGGCTCGACGGAAAATCGATCCAGCATCTTTTAAATCTCTCCCTGCCTGTTTTTGCCCACCCGCTGATGGTGGTCGGCATGGATTTTTCCATCATCGCCGCAGCGTCCGAAGAACCTTCCTTTTTTCCCGAAAAGGTGTTTGGCTCCCTCGATGCAACGCGCCCGCTTCTGCTCTCCTTGACAGAAAGCAGCGAATACGCGTCCGTCCGCGATCTCGATGGATGGTTCCGCTTTCCGGATCACGTAACGGGACTTGGTTCCCTCTGCGTCAACATCACGCAGCATGGTCAGAGCGCCTACCGCCTGCTGCTCCTCGACACGAAAAAGGATCTTTCTGATTCCGAAGGCTTTCTTCTTGAATTTCTTGCAGAAATGATCCATCACGCCTTCCTGCACAATGTGATGCAGAAAACCTCGCCGGCGCAGTCGCTTCACACCGTGCTGCTCCGTGCCCTCGACGACCGGATGGCCGACTATATTGCGGTCAGCCAGGCTCTCGATGCGCTCGGCTGGCATTCCCGCCACACCTACTGCTGCCTCTATCTGCAGCTCTCCGATATGGATCAGAAAAACCTGACGGCAAACTCGGTCTGCGCCTATCTGGAAAACATTCTGACCGGCTGCTCCGCGTTTCCGCACGGCGGCGGTATCGTTGCGTTCTTTAACCTCACGCTGTCCGATTTTTCCATGACCGATCTGATGGAACGCATGGTGCACTTTGTGGAGGACAGTTCCTTAAATGCCGGCTTTTCGCGCTGCATGAACGGCCACATGAATCTGCGCCGCCAGTATATCCAGGCAAAAATCGCCCTGCAGTTCGGTACGCGAAAATATCCCGACAAACGGATGCATCCGTTCAACGATATCTCGTTTGACTACATCCTCGATCAGGCAACAAAAAAGCTCCCAGGCTACATGCTGTGCCATGAGAGACTTCTCTTTCTGCAGGAGCACGACGACAGCTCCGGCAGTGACTATATGCGGACGCTCCGCTGCTATCTGGACAACCACTGCAATGTCGTCCAGACGGCGCGTGAGCTTTTTATCCACCGCAGTACCCTGCTCTACCGCCTGGAAAAGATCAAGGAAATTTTAGAATCTGATCTTTCCAGCCCGGATGAAATTCTGTATCTGATGCTTTCGTTCCGTTTTATCGACCTCGAGAATGAAGAAGAAAACCGTTCTGGATCTTCGCAGCCAGAAAAGCACAGATAAAACCAACCGCAATTCCCGCTAGGACATCGGTCGGGAAATGCACAAACAGATACAGTCTGGAAAATGCAATCAGGCAGGCCAGAATCAGTGCGGCAGCTCCTTCTTTTTTGTGCATCACAAAATAGAGACTGCCGCCGCAAACGAGGCTGCCGAATGGCCCGATGGGAAGGAATAGTCCTTCGGAGCGGCAACCAGCAGCTTTACCTGCTCGTCAATCCAGCACGGACGCGGGCGCGCTGCCAGCGGCTTTAACACCAGATTACATAAAATCAAATCTAAAATCAGCGCGATCGCCATTCTTACACCGCATTTCCGGTATTTCGGAAGGATTAAGAAAACGGCGGTCAGCGCAATCCAGATCCATCCCGCATTTCCAAGTGAAGTGATTCCCACCATCACCCGATCGAGCACTGCATTGTGAAGATGCTGCAGTGCATATAAAATTGAAAAATCCATTCTTACCCCTCTCTGTAAAAAATGGGCATTTTTCTGCTGTACATCTGCTGATCGGCGGCCGCCTCGTACAGAAATTCCGCCAGGGCCTCTCTCGAGTATCCAGGCCGGAACTGGCTGCCGTCCAGCGAAATACTGCAGTTCTGCCCTACCTTTTTCACTTTCCCGTCTCTTCCAGGACACGTCCGCACCAGTGTCCAGTTCAGATCGCTCCGTGCCAGAACCTGTCCCATCTTCTGCATATCTTTATAGACACCTGGCCAGAAAATCTGCATGAATTTCGTACTCATTCTCTGGTATTTGTCCTCGCAGTCTCCAAACGCATGAATGCAGACATGGCCTACCGTCACAAACCGCGTTTTTCCAAGCTGCTTCATGGCCGAGAGAATCATTGCGTTTCCGTCAGCCAGCGGTGTCTCCTCTTCTTTTACATGTTTCACACGCATCGGAGTCAGCACGCTGATGACTGCATCCGCTTCCAGCAGTGCCTCCAGCACGCGTTCCCGGTTCTGAAGGCTTCCCTCAATCACGGTCATATTTTTTCTCGGCCAGATCGCTTTTGCATCCGGCACGTAGGCGGTCACCTGTGCGCCGTGAAGAAGCGCCGTGTTGGTCACATACTGCCCAAGCAGTCCCCCCAGACTGAATATTGTAATTCTCATGAAATCCTCACTCTCATCTGTGTGTCTTTTGTATCCTCCGCAGATTTTTTGACACACTTTCCTAATGTTATCTCCTATTCTAACACACCGCCCGTATACGATACAATGAAATAAAACTAAAAAAAGTATAACCTTTTTCGTCCTTTCTTCATATCGTAAGTAGAACCGTATTTTCAGGAGCTTTGATCTTATGCCCTATACTATCGTAATTGATGCCGGACACGGGGGAAGTGATCCGGGCGCTGTCTATGAGGGACGCAGGGAAAAGGATGACAATCTTTCCCTCGCCATCGCGGTCGGCGAGCTTCTTTCCCAGCAGGGTGTCTCTGTCATTTATACCCGCACAACCGATGTTTATCAGACGCCGTTTGAAAAGGCGCAGATGGCCAATCAGGCGGATGCCGACTTTTTTATTTCTTTTCACCGGAATTCTTCGGAGGAACCGAACCAGTATACCGGCGTGGAAACGCTTGTCTATGACAACTCCGGCATCAAACAGACAATGGCAGAAAACATTAACGGCGCGCTCTCGGAGCTGGGATTCCGGAATCTCGGTGTCAAGGCACGGCCAGGGCTTGTTGTTCTGCGGCGGACGAAAATGCCGGCTCTTCTGATTGAAACCGGCTTTCTGAACAATGAGCAGGACAATACGCTCTACGATGAAAAGCAGGAAGAAATCGCCCGCGCCATCGCGGATGCAGTGCTTGGAACGCTGGATCTCGAGACGGTCACGGAGGCTGACCGGCGCGCTGCGGAAACGGAAGCCGCCCGTCCGTCCGTTTCAACAGCGGATACCGTCACTGCTTCCGCTTCGCCCCGTCCCACGCCGCCGGAACAGGAAAATCCTTCCGACACACCGGAAACCTTCTACCGTGTCCAGACCGGCCTTTTCCGCATCCGCCAGAATGCCGACCGTATGCTTTACGACCTTCTCGACCAGGGCTATCCCGCTTTTCTTCTCGCCGAGGACGGCTTTTTCAAGGTCCAGGTCGGCGCTTACCGCCAGCTCGGAAATGCCATTCTGATGGAACGCCGCCTGCGCCGCGACGGCTATTCCACCCTGATTACCACCTGAGCGTCTGCCGCATCAGTCGAAAAAAGAGCGTGCCGGAATTTTGTTTTCCGACACGCTCTCGTTCTCCTTATAACTTTTTCAGTTTTGCAAACGAAGCAAACATTTTCTTCGTACCAGCCTGGTCGAAGTTGACGGTAACTTCATAATCTCTTCCGCCGTCCACGATATCCGTGACAATGCCGACACCGAACTTGATATGGCGCACCGTATCCCCGATTTCGTAATCGAGTTTCGTCGCCTTCTGCGCGCTGAAGGTTTTCGCCTGCTGCGGCTTCTCGCGGAATGCCTGCTTCATCGCCGCATAGACGCTGCCTCTCGTCGGAATGTCCATCTTCGGCTTCCGGTCTTCGATCTCCCCGCGCTCCCGCTCCAGGGAAATCAGCTCCCGCGGAATCTCTTTGACAAAACGGGACATCTTGTTGTACTGCACTTCGCCGCGGATCATTCTCTGGCGCGCACACGTCAATGTCAGATGCTGCATCGCACGCGTGATGCCCACGTAGCAGAGACGGCGCTCCTCCTCCAGCTCCGACGGATCATCCCCGGTGATCGTCATGTAGCTTGGGAAAATGCCATCCTCCATGCCGGCAAGGAATACGTTCGGGAACTCCAGTCCTTTTGCGGAATGCAGTGTCATCAACAGCACGTAATCGCTCTCCTCATCCACCGAGTCGATATCAGACACCAGCGCAACCTCCTGCAGAAAACCACCGAGAGATGGCTGTTCGGCGCTCTCCTCATAATCCGCAATCTTTGAAATCAGCTCGTCGATGTTCTCGATGCGGGCTGCCGCTTCTTCGGTTCCCTCCGCCTGCAGATCTGCTACATAGCCGGTCTCCTCGATGATTTCATTCAGCAGCTCTTTGACCGACAGATAATCTGCTTTCGCGCGGAGTACCTGTAAAAAGGACGTGAAGGATTTAATCTTATTTAAAGACCGCATCAGCCCCGGCACATACTCGGCCTCGAGAAGCGCATCGTAGAAACGGATGCCCTGCTCTGCCTCCCAGTCCTGCACTTTGTTGATCGTCGCCGCTCCGATACCGCGCCGCGGAACGTTGATGATACGCAGTACCGCAAGGTCATCCTCCGGGTTCTCGATCACACGCAGATACGCCAGCAGATCCTTGATCTCGCGTCTCGCATAGAAGTTGACACCGCCCACGATTTTATATGGAACATTTGCAAGCAGCAGTTTCTCCTCAAAAAGACGGGACTGTGCGTTGGTACGGTAGAGAATTGCATAATCACGATACTTCTTTCCCTCCGTGCGGACGCCGCGCGTGATTTCTCCTGCCACGTACTCCGCCTCCTCAAAACCGCTCTGGAACTGCCGCAGATCGATCAGGTCACCCTCCGGGTTCTCTGTCCACAGGCGTTTTGCTTTTCGTCCCTGGTTATTCGCAATCACTTCATTTGCCGCATTCAGAATATTCTGCGTAGAACGGTAATTCTGCTCCAGTTTAATGACCTTCGCATCCGGGAATACATGCTCAAAACTCAGAATATTTTCAATATTCGCCCCGCGGAATTTGTAGATCGACTGATCATCATCGCCGACAACGCAGAGATTGCGGTATTTTGCCGCCAGAAGGCTCACAAAGCGGAACTGAACCGTGTTGGTATCCTGATACTCATCGACCATGATATAGCGGAACTGCTCCTGATAATAGTCGAGCACTTCCGGGAACTGCTGGAATAATTTTACGGTCTGTACCAGCAGATCATCGAAGTCCATCGCATTGTTTTTCTTTAACTCTGCCTGATACTCCGCATAAACTGCCGCATACTTCTGCAGCTTCCAGTCGATTCCCGCGTCAATCCGGTACTGGTCCGGCTCAATCATCTCATCCTTTGCGGACGAAATTGCCGCCATGATCGCACGGTCGCGGTACAGTTTCGGATCCATCTGGAGCCGTTTCATGATGTCCTTGATCAGCGATTTCTGGTCATCGGTATCGTAAATTGCAAAATTGTTGGCGTATCCCAGACGTTCAGCATGGCGGCGCAGAATCCGCACGCAGCTGGAATGGAAGGTGCTGACCCAGATCCGCTCCGATCCGTATCCCACGATTTTATCGACACGCTCACGCATTTCTCCGGCGGCCTTGTTCGTAAAAGTGATCGCCATAATATTCCACGGATTGACGCCTTTGTCCCTGATCAGGGAGGCGATGCGGTGCGTCAGTACCCTCGTCTTTCCCGAACCGGCACCTGCAAGGATCAGAAGCGGCCCTTCGGTGTGCTCCACAGCTTCCATCTGCATCGGGTTTAATCCTGTTTCTGTCTGATTCATGTTCTTTCTCCTTCATCTGCTTCGAATCTTTTCACATGCATCTCAGTATATAACAAATCCGCCCCGGTTACAAGTAAGAACGAACATACGTTGCATTTTTATCATGGAAACTTTTTTCGCAAAGTCCTTGCTATCTGGTATTAAAAACTATATAATGGGAACAGTGAGGTGATAACAAATGACGATAGACTCAGATAAAATTCTTCATGATTTACTGAATTCACTGGATTCTCTCGAAGGCATCCGCCCGGAGGAAATCCCGAACATTGCTTTATATATGGACCAGGTCACGACCTTTATGGACGCACAGCTCGCTTCTTCGCGCCGCTTCGAGTCCGATAAGGTTCTGACAAAAACAATGATCAACAACTATGCAAAAAACAAGCTGCTCCCGCCGCCGGTCAAAAAGAAATATTCGCCGGAGCACATGATGCTTCTGGTTTTTATTTACTACTTTAAAAACATCCTCTCGATCACGGATATCCAGACACTGCTCGCCCCGATCACCGATCGGTATTTCGGCACGGAGAGCGGCTTTTCCATCAAAGATATCTACGACGAAATTTTCCAGATGGAAAAAGAAGAAATTGCATCCGTAAAAGAAGATCTTCTGAAAAAAGCGGATGTATCCAAGTCCATGTTCGGCAGCTCACCGGAGGAGGACCGGGAATTTCTCCAGCTCTTTTCGTTTATCTGTCTGCTGAGTTTCGATGTCTATCTGAAAAAACAGATGATCGAGCACATGGTGGATGAACTGGCATCCCTCGCGGCGCCTTCTGATCCGAAAAAGAAAAATTAAGAACAAATGTGTAATCAAAAAAAGACGGCTGCGTTGGAATCGCACCGTCTTTTTTGATTTTACACATTTTCTTTCTTTTCCATCCGTTCAAACACCATCTCATATCCGTCGTTTCCATAGCTTAAGGAACGGTTCACGCGGCTGATCGTCGCCGTGGATGCTCCCGTCTTTTCGGAGATTTCCAGATACGTTCTCTTCTCCCGCAACATTTTCGCCACTTCAAACCGCTGCGACAGCGAAAGCAGTTCATTGATGGTGCATACATCCTCAAAAAAAGTATAGCATTCTTCCTTATTCTTCAGACACAAAATTGCCTCAAAAAGCTGGTCTACTGCTTCTGAATGAAGTTTCTTGTTCATTTCAAGCCCTCCTGTACGAAAATTAAGTCCCCATCTCATTCTTATAACTCGGAATACTACCATTTTAGCACAGTAAAGTGTGAAATACAAGTCCTTTTATCCCTGCATCAGCAAAGCCTGTACCATCGACTCCCGCTGTCTGCGGTAATCGCTCGGCGAACAGGCCTTTACCGTCTTGAAGGTACGGTTGAAGGCACTTAAAGAAGAGAATCCGGAATTCATCGCCACATCCGTGATACTCATCTTTTTGTCGTACAGAAGCTCCTCTGCGCGTTTGACGCGTTTAGAATTGAGGTACTCATAGAATGTCATGTTCATGTACTGCTTGAAAATTCTGGTAAAGTGGAACTTGGAAAATCCGCTGACCGCAGCTACTTCCTCGAGAGAAAGATTCTCCATGTAATGGACATTGATATAACGGCAGGCGCTTAAAACAGCCTCTATATATTCCTGCTGCTTCATTGCCCCGAACGTATTCTGCGCGTTGGCATCCGAAAAGCCCTTGCGGCCAAACTCTGAAAAAAGCTCTTTGAGGCCGGTGCAGATTCTGTGCGTCATCACTGCGCCCTCATTATCGTATTCCCGCACCAGTTCCAGAATCTGGCTGCGTAGAAACAGATAGAAGGGATCTTCCTCATCCTCTTTTTTGAAGTAGATGGCCGGAAGCCGCAGGAAAATCGTTTCCATTTCTTCCTGATTCTCCACACAGCCCGGTTCCACCAGCATGACAATCCGTTCTCCCTGGGATACGAATCTCATTCCGTGTACAACGCCGGAATTGATCATAATGATGTCGCCCTCTTTCAGATTATAGCTGTCTTTTCCGACAACAACCTCATATTCGCCTCTGGTCGGCATGATAATTTCAATTGCGGTATGCCAGTGCTTCGGATAGCCTTCTGTCACGGTGTTGTGAAAGATTTCAAACGCCGGCGGGTTTGCTGCATTCCGGTCAAATGTTTTCCCATGTTCCACTTTCTTCATCTTATTTCTTACCTCTTTTTATTACAGCAGCTCTGTAAACAGATCTTTTACGGTCGGATAAATCTTTGCAAATTTCTGATACTGGCGCTCATATTTCTCAACCAGTTCCGGTTCCGGCTCGATGGTCTCTGTCACACGAACAATTTTTTCTGCCGCCTCTTCTACGGATGAAAAGACACCGCAGGCAACGGCTGCCAGCATGGCTCCGCCAAGTGCCGGGCCTTCCTCGGACTCAATACGGTCCACTTTGATGTTCAGCACGTTTGCGATCATGCGTCTCCACAGCGGGCTCTTTGCACCGCCTCCGCAGATTTTCGTTCTCTCGATCTGGATGCCGAGGGATTTTGCTACCTCAAAGGAATCGCGGATCGCAAAGGCAACGCCCTCGAGAACAGCCTGGGTCATATCCTCTCTTGTGGTGTCCATGGTCAGGCCGATGAAGGTTCCTCTTGCATCCGGGTTGTTGTGCGGGGAACGCTCGCCCATCAGATACGGCAGGAAGAATACATTATTCTCGCCAAGTTTTGTGATGTTCTCCTGCTCTTTTGTATATTCTTTTGTGCGGATGATTTCATCCATCCACCATTTGTTGCAGGAAGCTGCACTCAGCATGCATCCCATCAGGTGATAGTGGCCGTCTGCGTGTGCGAATGCGTGCAGGGCATTGTGGCTGTCTACGCCGAATTTGTTGCTGGAAATGAATACGGTTCCGCTTGTACCAAGGGAAACGTTGCACATGCCGTCGCCTACGGTTCCGGTTCCGACTGCGGCTGCTGCGTTGTCTCCGGCTCCTGCTACAACTTTACAGGTCTCCGGCAGTCCAAGTTCTGCTGCTACTTCCGGTTTTAAGGTTCCGACAGCGTCAAAGCTCTCATGGAGCTCCGGCAGCATCTCCAGGGAAATACCGCAGATTTCTGCCATCTCTTTGGACCAGCATTTGTTCTTGACATCCATCAGAAGCATGCCCGATGCATCGGAGTAGTCGCTTACGAATGCGCCGGAGAGACGGTATGCCAGGTAATCTTTTGGAAGCATGATTTTGCAGATTTTTGCGAAGTTATCCGGCTCATTTTCTTTCACCCAGAGAATCTTCGGTGCGGTAAAGCCTGCAAATGCAATGTTTGCGGTGTACTCGGAGAGTTTTTCTTTTCCGATTACGGTGTTCAGATAATCGGTCTGTTTTGCGGTACGGCCGTCGTTCCAGAGGATCGCCGGGCGGATGACGTTATCGTTCTCATCCAGGATGACAAGACCATGCATCTGGCCGCCGAAGCTGATGCCGGCTACCTGGGATTTGTCTATGTCTTTTACCAGCTCGCGGATTCCCTCTTTGCTCTGCTCCCACCAGTCTTCCGGTTTCTGCTCAGACCAGCCTGGATGCGGGAAATACAGCGGATACTCTCTCGATACAATATTTACAATTTTGCCTTCCTCGTCCATCAGAAGCAGTTTGACAGCGGAAGTACCAAGGTCAACACCAATAAAATACATGTCGAATCTCCTTTTTCTACTCTTTTTCAAAAAGGGCGGCAGCAGACCTAGATCTCTGCTCCGCCCTTTTGCTTATGCGTTACTGCATATCTTTCTTATTTTTCAGTGAATCTTCCGGAACGGATTAGCCCCACGGATTCTCTGTCGGGTAACGAACACCCTTCGGCTGGTTGTAGCCGATCTCATCTACTTCAACACCGAGCATTTTGAATACTTCGAATAACGGTTTTCCGAAGTGTCCGAATGCTACTGCGCCGTGATGCGGATAGTTTTTCTCTACCAGTACGTGACGGTAGAATCTGCCCATCTCCGGAATAGCGAAGATACCGATGCTTCCGAAGGAACGTGTTGCTACAGGAAGAACCTCGCCCTCTGCGATGTATCCGCGCAGTTTTGCGTCAGATGTGCTCTGCAGACGATAGAAGGTGATGTCTCCAGGAACGATATCTCCCTCGAGGGTACCCTGTGTTACTTCTTCCGGAAGGGTTCTTGCCATGATCATCTGATATTTCATAGAGCAGAATGCCAGTTTGGTGGAAGCGGTATTTCCGCAGTGGAATCCCATGAAGGTATCTTTTAAGGTGTAATCAAATTTGCCTTTGATTTCGCTCTCATACATATCCTTCGGAACGGTGTTGTTGATGTCGAGGAGTGTTACGGTGTCTTTGGATACAACGGTTCCGATGAACTCGGACAGTGTTCCGTAGATATCTACCTCACAGGATACCGGGATGCCCATCTTGGTCAGACGGCTGTTGACATAGCAAGGAACGAATCCGAACTGTGTCTGGAATGCCGGCCAGCATTTTCCGGTCAGGGTTACGTATTTTCTGGAGCCTTTGTGTGCTTCGATCCAGTCTAACAAGGTGATCTCGTACTGAGCCAGTTTCGGCAGGATTTCCGGTTTCAGGTTTCCTTCGCCGAGCTCTTTTGCCATATCTTCTACGACTGCCGGGATTCTCTCGTCGCCTGCGTGTTTGTTGAATGCTTCAAACAGGTCAAGCTCGGAGTTCTCTTCGATTTCTACGCCGAGGTTGTACAGCTGTTTGATCGGTGCGTTACATGCCAGGAAGTTGGTCGGACGCGGTCCGAAGCTGATGATTTTCAGGTTCTTAACAGCTACAACTGCAGTTGCAACCGGTACGAAATCTTTGATCATGGCTGCTACGTCTTCTGCATCGCCAACCGGGTACTCTGGAATGTATGCGTGCAGGTTGCGCAGTTTCAGGTTGTAGCTTGCGTTCAGAACGCCGCAGTATGCATCGCCGCGTCCGCCTACAAGGTCGTCGCCGGTCTCTTCTGCTGCTGCTACTACCATGCAAGGTCCGTCGAAGTATTTTACAAGCAGGGTTTCCTCGGTCTCCGGTCCGAAGTTTCCAAGGTATACAACAAGTGCATCACACTCTGCTTTTTTCAGGTCTTCGAGTGCGTTCATCATGTCGATTTCATTCTCGACGATGATTGGACATTCGTAGATTTCTCCGTCGTATGCTTTTACGACTGCTTTTCTTCTGTTCTCGGAAAGGCTGTTCGGGAAGCAGTCACGGCTTACTGCAACGATACCTAATTTGATTTCCGGTGTATTGTTGATCATTTTTGAAGATCCTCCTTTTTTTGGTTTTCTTGGTTTTTGGTTTCTTTTTATGTTCAGAACTGCTCTTTTGGGGCAGTGTTTCTGATTTCTGGTTTTGTCTCTGGTTTTATTTTACCGAGAGGTTTTCTCCTTTGATGCCTGCTACGCTTCCAGCGATGTTTGCATCCGGGTGGCTTAAGAGCCATTTGTTTCTGGCGAAGAGCAGGTCGTCTTCCGGGGTGTGTTTTTCTTCCAGGGTGATGTCGGTATTGGTTCCTTTTGGAAGGACTACGACGCATTTGAAGCCGCTGGCTGCCACGTTGCATGGTGCGTAGTGGAGGGTGGTTGCGTAGACTTCAATGGTGGTTCCGGCCGGGATTAAGAAGGCCTCCATTTTGGATGAGTCGTAGGTGTGGTCTTCGGTGATGTCCTGTTCTTTTCCGAGGATCAGGATCAGGTCGGTTACGGCGATGTTGATTTCGCTGTCGCGGTGGTATTCTACGGCGTTCAGTAAATGGTTGTGGCCGTTGCAGTAGCCGATCTGGATCGGCATGCCGCCGTAGAGGCTGTCGGATACGGACTGGGCGCTTTTGCAGGCTTCGAGGCTTTCAATGGCAGGCTCGTAGACTACGTCGTCGGGACATGGGGTCTCGGACATGGCGGTGATGATGTCGCTGACGTCGAGGTCTTTGATGACTTTGCCGTACTGGCGGAATGCTTCGTCTGTTACTTTCAGAATCTGCATTGTGTTGGTGCTCCTTTCGTACAATTAGTTTAATGATTGAACTAATTGTAATATAGCACTTGTATGTACTTCTTGTCAACATGTATTTGGATGAAAAAACGGGTAGGTTGACAAATAAGGGGGAGGTTGGTATACTTTAATACGTTAAAATAATAAGACGCTAGGGGAGCCTTTGGCTGAGAACGTGGGACAGGGATAAGCTCACGGACCTCACTACCTGAACGGGATAATTCCTGCGTAGGGAAGCTGGAACGTGGTTTCGGAGGTGATTCGGGACTGTGTTTTTATGTGAGCCCCTCCAAGCGGAATGCGAAGGAGGTTTTTTTATGAGTTTTTTTGTTACTGCTGACGGCGGACTGACGACGGCCGGTTATGTTGGATGCGTGGTGCTGATGGTGGCGCTGGTGGTGATTGCTTCGGTTCTTTCTGCTCAGAAGAGTAAGGGGACGGGAATGGATGCAAGGAGCTGGCGTTTTGTGCGATGGGGATGGCGCTGGCGTTTGTGACTTCGTATGTGAAAGTGTTTGAGCTGCCGTACGGGGGATCGGTTACGTTGTTTTCGATGCTGTTTATTGTGCTGATTGCGAACTGGTATGGGGCGAAGACGGGTATTCTCGTTGGTTTTGCTTATGGACTGCTGCAGTTTATCCAGGGGCCGTATGTGCTGTCGCTGTTCCAGGTGTGCTGTGATTATGTGTTTGCGTTTGCGGCGCTGGGTGTGGCCGGATTCTTTGGAAAGAAGAAAAACGGGCTGCTGATCGGGTATATTGTAGCTGTGCTGGCGAGGGGATTTTTCCATACGTTAGGCGGGTATCTGTACTGGATGGATTATATGCCGGAGAATTTCCCGCAGTCTTTAAAGGCGCTGTATCCGATTATTTACAACTACAGCTATCTGCTGGCTGAAGGTGTGCTGACGGTGATTCTGATCTCGCTGCCGCCGGTGAAGAAAGCACTGCAGACGGTTGCAAGAACAGCACATGGTGCAAATTAAATAGAATTACGTGAAAAAATCCGGGAACGCATGATTTTGCGTTTCCGGATTTTTTACGTGGATATCAAAATTTACTGAGCACTCTCCTCTGCGGCTGTGTCGGCGGCGGAGCTCATGGGGGTGATGACGATGTTTTCTACGCCGATTCCGGTTTTGCGGGTTACGATGTCTTCGATCTGGGCACGCTGTTCCTCGGTTACTTCTTTCATCGGAACGACGATGTCGGCGGTTTCGCCGGTCAGGTTTACAACGACGTCGGTGAAGCCTTTGGCTTCGAGGAGGAGTTCGGTTGCCGACTCTTTTTCTACGAGTTCCGTCATTTCCACCATGCTCTGGACGGCGCTCTGGCGCTCGGTTTCGGAGAGGTTGGTGTTGTTGATGATTTCATTTAAAGTGTCTTTGTTCTGGGAACGGATCTGTTCGCGGTCGATTCTGGCCTGGGCCATGTATGTAGATGCCCCGGCAAGGACTGCCTCTCCCGGCGTTTCGGTGACGGTCCGCGACGAGTCCCCTGCTGTGCCGGCATCCACCTCGTCGGTGATATCGGTGTCCAGGCTGGAGATGTCTTTTAAAACGGTGCTGGCATCCGCCGTGGTTCCGTCTGCCTTCTCCTTCGTGGACAGGGTACTGTCAGCATAGTTGATGTATCCGGCGACGGCGATCATGATCGCAAGGGCGGTGATGATGACCTGATTTTTCCGGAATTTTTTCTTTTTCCCGGCCGTCTTTTTCGGCGATGGTGTCTCTGCCATTTTCTCAGGTGCATTCATTTCCTGTTCTAATTTTTCCACGCATTTGACTCCTTTACTTCATTTTGACTACTTTAATCTTATTTGCGCCCACCTGAAATAATGCCATCACGGCCTCCTGAATCTCCTGTACCGTCACCGGGTTTCCCCCGCCTTCTGCGATGACGAGCACGCCGCGCACCGCCGGGTACTCCTCGGAAACCACATACGGCGTCTCGGCCCCGTTCTGCGTCTTTTCATAGACAGTTGCCTCATCCTGCGACGCGGATGTAACGCTTCCGGTCTCCTCTCCCTTCTTGTTTTCCTCCGTTGTGCTCCGCGTTGGGACATCTTTTTCCACAATCTTTTTTCCTGTGGATTCCAGCGTCACCACGACGTGCACTGCGCCCACACCGTCCATCTGGGAAAGTGCGTCACAAAGGCGCTGTTCCATCTCCTCCTGCACCGAAAGTCCCGCATCCCCCGCCGGACGCGCAGCCGTCTCCTGCGGCTGTTCTGTCTCCTCACTGGTCTTTTTTGTTCCCGTCGGCAGCAGCAGGACAACGCCGATTGCCGCCAGCAGGAAGTACAGCATCCACTGCTCCTTTTTCTGTTTCCGGAAAAACGCCGCTGCCTTTTCCCTCATAGGCCTATTCCGAAATCTCTACCATAATATGCGCCGGATCGGTTCCGTAGACCTCACTTAAAACACTTTTGATCTCTGTCAGCTTTTCATCGAGCATTTCCCGCTGTTTTTTCTGTTCTTCGCGGTAAATGCTCGTCTGCCGCATCGGCGCTTCAATGCGGATCTCTTTTGCCTCACCGGTGTTTCCCGGCTCCAGCGTTACCGAAACGGCTGCCCCCGGAATGCCGCTCTCTGACAGATACATCCGGATCTGGCGCTCCGTCTCTTTTTCCCAGGCGCCCACGTAATACTGTTTTTCAAAGCTTTCTGCACGAATCTGTACATTTTCCATTGCTGCTGCCTCCTCTTCCAGCGTCAGACGGTCGAGCGTCTGCGCCATTTTCTGCTCCAAACCTCCCGCTTTTAGCACGGGCTGGAAAAAAATCAGTACCATCACAATTCCAAGAAAAAACTGAACCGGCTTCTTGTCCTCCTTCTCCGGGATCAGGTTCAGCACAGTTGTCATAAAAATCAGAAAAATTGAAATATTCTTAAGCCACTGCAGAATCTCTTCTACCATGCCGCCTCCCGCCGCTGCCTGCCCAACTACATGCTAGAGCATGTCTGAAAAATCATTTCCGCAATCTGCAAGCCCCAGTTTGCGAAAAGCCTTTTTCAGACACGCTCTAGGAAAAAGTTCCCGCCAGGATTGCAATCGTCAGCAGAAACAGGACTTCTACGGTCAGAAGGAGACGCAGAAGCATCGCATATCCTTTTCCTGCCGCCGCAAGACATCCCGCGATCCGCTTGTCCGAGACGGGCTGCGCCGCCGCGGCGAGAAGGCGGAAGGAAAGACCCGAAACGAGAAGCTGAACGGCGGGAACCATGCCTGCTGCGAGCAGTACCAGCATTGCCGTCACGCCAAAGCAGTTGCGGATCAGCACCGCGGAGCCTGCCACCAACTCGGTTACAGCATTCACCGCATTTCCGATGCCGGGAATCATTCCGGCAGTCCGCCAGAGTGCCATCTGCCGCAGGGAATCGAGCGCCGGTGCGATCAGATTCCGGATCATCTGCATTCCCACAAGTACGCCGAGCGACGATTTTAAAAGGCCGTTCACGCAGGTTTCCAGCAGCTCTGTCATATGGGACAAAATCTCCTCGCCGGAAAGATCGTTTACAAGGGCGATGAGCAGATAGATATGGATCATCGGGAGGACGAGGGCGAGCAGAAGCTTTTCGACAGCCAGAATCACTAGAAGGAGCATCTGATAAAACATCACGGCTGATGATGCACCACCGGCGGCCGCGGCCGCCAGATAGTAGGATGGCGTCAGAATCCGCATAAAAGCGACCAGCGATGTGATGACAGCTTTCAGGTTTTCCCCGCTCGACTGGAAATTTTTCAGAATCAGTGCAAGCGCAAGCAGATAGACCATATAAAAACTGGCGTCCCTGACCTGTTTTCCTTCAAAGAGAGAGGAAAAACTGCCGAGCACCGCGCCTGCCAGAACGAGGAGAAACAGCTCCTTCATCAGCCCCTTCTGCGCAAGGAATGCTGTTTTGGCACAGGAGAGAACGGCATTTCCGGCACGGAAAATGCGGAAGGGATCGCCATCCTGCAAAAGAGAACGCACCGTACCGGCAAAAGAAAACTGCTGGCTGGACAGCAGGCTGTCCACTTCCTGCTGGATTGCATCGAAGTCGAGTTCTGCAAGAAGTTCGTCCTGCGCTGCTGCTGCCTGATCCGTTTCGGTATCCCCCGCTTCTTTCTCCTGCTGTCCTTTCTTTTCTCTGACCGCCGCACGCTCCGTCTCCTGATCTGTTCCTACGGTGTCCAAACGTGATTCTTCTTCCAGGCTCTCCGGCACGTTTTGTACCGCTGCTTCGATTTTCTGCGTTCTTCCCGTTCCGAAAATGAGACACAGAAAAAGCAGCGCCATGCCCCATCCGGCTTTTTTACAGAAAATCATGAACCGTTTCCAGCAGAGCGAGCAGCACTGGCATACTGACGGCAAGGACCGCCAGGCGGGCGAACAGTTCAATCTGCCCTGCAATGGAAGAATAGCCCGCATCCTTACAGATCCCGGCGGAAAACTGCCCCACATACGTGATCCCAAGCATTTTCAGCAGCGTATTCAGATACGATGAGTCCACCGGGAGATACGATTTCATTTGTGCGAGCATGCCGAGCAGATACTGCATTTTTCCGACGGTCCCGGCAAGAATGCAGAGGCCGGCACCGACCGTCACAAGAAGGGCAAATTCCGGCTTTGCTCCCTTTACTGTGATTCCAAGCAGCACGCCCGCCGTGCCAAGCGCAGCGATCCGAAGTATATCCATATGATCCCCTCCGTTTTTTCTCCCTGCTCTTAAATTGTAAACAGTTGTTTGATGTCCTCAAACAGCGCGGAAATATAGGGAAGAATCCAGAACAGCACCAGCACAAGACCGGCAAGGCTTGCAAGAAATGCCTGTTCTTCCCGGCCGCTGTGTTTTAATACCTGGCACAGGACCGATACCAGAATCCCGACTGCCCCGATTTAAATAGAATCCCGACCTCCACGCCTGCTCCTCCGTTTTCAGACACGCCCTAAACCAGAATCAAAAATAAAAAAAGGCCTCCCATGATTCCAAGACTCTGACAGAGCCTCTTCCTTTCCGGCAATCCTTTCTGCAGTTCCGCGATCCGCTGCACAAGGCGTGCCTCATACCGGTCCAGATTCGCCTTCTGCATGGCGCGGTCCCCGGTTCCAAGGCTGCATCCGGCCTCCTGCAGCTCTTCTTTTTCTTCTTTTGTAAGGCGTGTGTCCGCCAGGTGGACTGCCGTATTCTCTTCCAGAATCGCCGGCAGTGTCTTTCCGTCCGGGCGGCGCATATCCTCGGAAATATCCTGTAAAAAATCCCGGTACGGATCCCGCATCCGCCTTCCCGTCTCCCAGAACGCATCCGGCAGCGGGGAAGCCGCCGTCACAATCTCTCCACGCAGATACTGGATAATTTTCTGCAGTGTTTCCAGATCTTTCACATGAGCCGACAGCGCCGCACTCTTTGCAAAGCCGATCCCGACGCAGGCAAGAGAAGCCGCCAGTAAAACTGCAAGCCGCATCACAAAAACGCCTCCCTTCGGTACAGTGTCGTTCCTCTTCCGTCAAAAATAGCCTGTACGCTTCCGGCGTGGGGTTTCGCATCCAGCACGATGTACCGCTCGAAAACGTGGGATTCCACGAGGCGGTTCAGGAGAGGCTTCTGCTTCATATCCTCCATGGAATTGCCATGCACGGTCGCGAGCAGCTTGCACCCGCAGTTAACGACGGACTCGATCGCACGGATGTCCTCGCCCGTTCCGATCTCATCGACTGCCACCACATCGGGCGACATGGCGCGGATCAGCATCATCATGCCCTCCGCCTTCGGACAGCAGTCGAGCACATCGGTGCGGATGCCGACATCATTCTGCGCAACGCCGAGATAGCAGCCTGCGATCTCGCTCCGTTCATCGACCACACCGACGGTCAGCCCCGGATACGGCGACTCCCCGTCCGAAATCTGGCGGATGATATCGCGCAGCATCGTCGTTTTGCCGCAGCCGGGTGCGGAGACAATCAGGGTGTGCAGGAAACGGCCGTCTTCCCAAAGGTACGGCATCACTCGGTCCGCGCAGCCCTTTTTCTCATGAGCAACCCGCACGTTGATGCAGGATATATGACTGATGCCTTTCACCTTTTCCCCTTCGATTACCGTCTTTCCGGCAATGCCGATCCGGTGGCCGCCCTCCACGGTCAGAAAACCCTGCCGCAGTTCATCCTCGTAGGCGTAGAGGGAAAAACTTCCTATGTAATCCATCGTATCGCGGATATCCGTCGGTGAGACGGGATAACCTTTCTCCCACTCCCCGGTCAGTGCTCCGTCCGGGGTCAGAAAGTACTCCTGATCCTTTGCGACCACCAGAAGCGGCGCGCCGGTCCGCAGACGGATTTCCTGCAGGTCATCAGCCAGCAGATCTGTGTTTTTCAGAATTTTCCGTATATTCGCAGAAAACAGGCGCAAAAGTTCCCTTTGCTCCTGTTTTTTCTCTGGCGTAACAATATCCTTTTGTCTTCCTGTCCTTTTCATCTTCACCACCTCTTATCGTTATATATATGAGATGGCGGGACAGGTTATGCACGGTTTTTATGGTTCTATTCTTTTCATGCAGATTTTCACGGGCTCCGCTGCCCAGACGGCGCCTTCATATCCTTTCTCCGGACTGAAATGCGTGCAGAGGCCCTCTTTCTTTTCCGTTCCAAGAGAACCCGAAAGACCGGTTCCCCTCCACTTGCCGTAGCTCTCCTCCTCGGTCCAGATCCGGAAAAACAGCGTTTCAGCATTCTCCACTGCGGCAAGGCGTTTCTGGTCTTCGGCGGAAAAATACCGTTCTGCCATGCGCTCCCAGGCAGCGCGGCGGTGCTGCTGCAGATCCATGCCGATCGGAATGGAAGCAAAAGCGCAGGCAGCGTATTCCCCCGAATGAGAAATATTAAAACAGATCTGCGGATGCCCCGGCAGGTACGGTTTTCCGTGCGCATTCCGTTCGATCGTTATCTTTTCTCCATCCAGCCCATACTGTTCCTTCATTCCCATCCGGAACAGCTCCCATCCGCACTGCGAGAGTTCCCGTTCCAGCTCTTTTTTTTCGCCCTCCGGCTGCGTAATTTTTTTCAGATAAACTACCGTCTCCTGCATTCTGCTTCTCCCTCTTCATAGAAAAAGAGACCGCGAAGCCTTTCAACTTTCGGCTCCCCGGTCTCTTCTCGAAAATTCTTTCTTATGCGTTTTTACCGCAGCAGTATTTGTATTTCTTTCCGCTTCCGCACGGGCATGGATCGTTTCTTCCGATTTTTTTGCCTTTGATTACAGTGCCGGATTTTTTCTGCTCCATGTAAAGCGTTTTCTTCTGCTCTTCTGTGAAGATCTCATCCCACATCGGCAGGTTGTACAGCCAGTCTGCTTTTGCGTCTACCATGTTTTTGTACAGAAGCTCTTTATCGTAAGCCAGTGTAACAACGGTATCCTCTTCCATCTCCTCGATCGGGTTCGGGATCACAAGGCTGTCGTTGATGCCGTCCAGGAAACCAACCATGGTCATAACGTCCACTTTGTATTTCTCTGCCAGCTCTTTTACGGTTCCTTTTACCACTTCATCCGGGTTGGAAAGAAGCTGCTCGTAAATGTTTTTCTCAATCAGGAAATAATTGGTCCAGAACTGCTGGAGCTGTTTTTTGTCTGCTTCCTGATTATAGGCGATATCACGCCAATTCTGTAATAAACTCATGTTATTATCCATCCTTTATCTGTTTCTCTGAGCGCGTTTTTTCGCGCCGTCCCCTAGCGGGATTCCGGTTTTTGTAACACGCTTTAGTATATCGGAAAGTCCGCAGAAAATCAACCTTTTTCTTCTTCCTGCTCCAGAATCGGGATTCTGGTATCGCCGAGCGGAATTCCTCTGTGTTCCACCGATGTAGAGAACACGATCTGCGTCTTCGTTCTTCCAAAATGCTGAAGCTGGCCGATAAACTGATCCAGCTCAGATGTTGTGTGGAACACAACCTCCATCAGCATCGAATAGTCGCCGGTCACGCAGTTGCACTCGATCACATTCGGGCAGTCGGTGATGTACGGATAGAATTCCTTTTTCCGCACCGGCTCAACCTCCAGATTGATGAATGCCTTGATCCGATAGTCGAAAACCTCCGGGTTCACACTCGCACGGTAGCCGGTGATCACCCCGTCCTTTTCCAGGCGGTCGATTCTCGCCGAAACCGTCGGCGAAGTGAGACTTACCTTGTCTGCAATACTTTTGAGCGGAAGCCTTGCATCTTCCTGCAGCAGTTCCACAATTTTCCGGTCTGCTGTATCCAGTTCACGTTTCATTCCCTCTCCTTACGTTCCTCCTGCTCTCCTTTTTCTTTCGGAGGCAGTTTCTTTACCACCGTATTTTCCACGCGGTGTTCTTTGACCCGCATGACCTTGATCCAGAGATCGTCGGTCTCGAGTTCAAACTGGCTGCCGTCATCCGGAACCGCACCGAGTTCGCCGAAAATGTAGCCGCCGAACGTTTCATATTCATCGACCGGCAGTTTGATCTTCAGTTCCTCCGCCACATCATCCAACGAGGCACTTCCCATGATTTTCCAGGTGTCTGTGGAAATCAGCTCAATTTCCGATGGCTGCCCGATCTCCGCCTCATCATTCAAGTCCCCGACAAGCTGCTCGATCAGGTTACGCACGGTGATAATTCCATCCATGCCGCCGTACTCATCCAGAACCACGGCAAAATAGTTGCCGGTCTTTTTCATGTTCTGGAACAGCGTGGCAGCCTTGATGTTTTCAGGAACAAAATAAGGCTGTTTGATTGCTTCTTTCATGACATGATCGCGGTCCTTGGTGCGAAGCCGGAAATAATCCTTGGCGTCCAGAACGCCGATGATATCGTCCACATTTTCACCACAGACCGGGTAATAAGAATGGCGGCTTTCATGGATCAGCTGCTCCCACTCCTCCATCGAGTCTTCCAGCCACAGAAGATCTACATCGGTTCTGTGGACGCAGATTTCATCAATGGTCAGATCATCAAACTCAAATACGTTCTGAATCATATCTTTTTCTTCATTGTCGATCGCGCCTTTTTCGCTGCCGGCATCTACCATCATTCGGATTTCTTCCTCCGTCACCTGATCGTCGTCCTCATCCGGATCGATCCCCAGAAGGCGCAGGATACCGTTTGTCGATGCAGTCAACAGCCACACAAGCGGTGCAAACACTTTCGAAGCACCGCTTACAGACCGGAAATCCCGAGCGCAATCTGCTCAGCCTTCTGCATTGCAATCCTTTTCGGCACCAGTTCGCCAAAGATCAGGGTGATATAAGATAAAAGCAGCGTAATCAGCACAACGGCAATCGCATCCAGTGTCTTTTCCGGAATCTTCATACCCGCGTCCACAAGAGCGGAAACGATTCGATCCGAAAAATTTTCTGCTGCAAAGGCACTTCCAAGAAAACCGGACAGAGTGATGACCACCTGTATCGTTGCAAGAAAACGGGATGGCTGTTCCGTCAGATGAAACAGCTTCGCCGCTCTTTTGTTTCCCTCCTGTGCCATTTTTTCCAGTTTAGCGTCGTTGCAGGAGACCACAGCGATCTCCGCGCAGGCAAATACCGCATTGACCGCTATCAATACGACCTGCAAAAGAATACTGCCGACTATGTCACTGTCCAAACGTTTCAAACCTCCTCAATATTATTTATGCATTTTTCAAAAATGCCACATAGGCCTTCTTGGCCTCGTAAACATCTGCTTTGCTGGTTACTTCCCATGGAGCATGCATGCTGAGAACCGGTACACCGGAGTCAATCACTTCCATACCGTACAGAGACATGATGTAGGCGATGGTTCCGCCGCCTCCGACATCAACTTTACCAAGTTCTGCTGTCTGCCAATTTACTTTTGCATCATCAAAGATAGCGCGAAGAGCTCCGACGTACTCTGCATTGGCATCGTTTGAGCCGCTCTTTCCGCCTGCTCCTGTAAATTTGTTAATTACGATACCTTTTCCGAAAAATGCAGCGTTTTTCTTCTCAAATGCTGCTGCATACAACGGATCAAACGCTGCACTTACATCGGAAGAAAGCATTCTGGAAGAAGCCAGACATCTCCGAAGTGCAAGCTCCGTTCCCTCACCTGCAAGTGCAAGCAGCTCTGCCATGGTGTTTTCGAAGAATGAGACTGCATGCCGGTTGCTCCGACGCTTCCGATCTCCTCTTTGTCTACGAGCAGGCAGCAGGATGTCTTCTCCGGTGCTTCCACCTCGAGCATTGCGACAAGAGAAGTGTATGCGCATACACGGTCATCCTGGCCGTATGCAAGAATCATGCTGGCATCCATACCAAGCTCACGCGCTTTTCCTGCCGGTACAATTTCAAGCTCTGCGGAGAGGAAATCCTCTTCTTCGATGCCATACTTGTCGTTTAAGAGCTTTAAGGTCATGGCTTTCACTGCATCTTTCTCTGTTCCTTCCAGCGGCTGGCTTCCGATCAGAAGATCGAGGTTCTCGCCCTCTACTACCGTACTTGCCGGTTTGGTCTGCTGCTCTCTGGAAAGGTGAATCAGAAGATCTGTCACACAGAATACCGGATCGTTATCATCCTCGCCGATGACTACATCCACTACTTCGCCATCCTTCTTGGCTACAACACCGTGGATTGCAAGCGGAAGCGTTACCCACTGCCATTTTTTGATACCACCGTAATAATGGGTATCAAGATATGTAAATCCGTTGTCCTCATACAGTGGATTCTGTTTTACGTCAAGACGCGGAGAATCGATGTGCGCACCGAGAATATTCATACCCTCTGTCAGAGGCTTGGTTCCGATCTGGAACAGGGCAATGGCCTTCTTCATGCATACAGCATAAACCTTGTCACCCGGTTTTAACGCACGATTTTCTTTTACATAGGTGTCGAGGCTTACGTATCCGGCCTCTTCTGCCTGACGTACACTTTCCTTTACACACTCACGCTCCGTTTTTCCGTGATCCAGGAATGCGCGGTAGCCGGCGTTTAATTTTTCCAGCTTTTTCATATCTTTTTTCTTGTACTCATTCCATGCTGTTTTTCGTTCCATAGCTTTTCTCTCTTTCTGTTTTCTTTCTATGATCCGTTCGTATTTTTTTGCTCCGGTCATAATTGCGATCTCTTTCATTATAATCTGTTTTGATGGGAAAAACAAGGACTTTCGGCTGTTAGAAAAAAGCCCCACAGCGAACCGTTTTTTTGGTTGCAGCGGGGCTTTTAAGGGGAGGATAAGTATTTCCTTATTTTTCTTTTGTATCATCGAACAGGGGAATTTCGATGACACTGTTATTCTCCCCTGAATGTTCACTTTTATACATTTCTTGTAATTATTTTTTGATCAACAGCAGAAAAATCCTCTTCCGCCGCAGCAACAGCAATTGCAGATGGCATTGATTGCCATACATTCACAGCACCATTTTCCGAGATCACCTGCACTTCTCTCGTAGCCATAGCCGCTTCCCATGTCGGAATACCACTGGCCGCTGCCCTGGAGCTGGCTTAAAAGCTGCTGGTACTGCAGATTCTGCGGTTCTAATTTGACTGCCATCTCGGCATCCTGCACGGCATTGATGTTGTTGCCGAGGCGCGAATTTGCGATCGCATGCAGGAAATACCATTTTCCGCTGCGGTCGGAAATGTCGTTCAGCACGTTCATCGCCTCGCGGAAGTGGCCGCTGTTGATGTAGTTGGCTGCCGCCTGCAGCCGCATTTCCTGCTCGGAATTTCCATAATCATTCCGTGCGGAGCCGCCGTTTCCGTACGCGCCGCCGAATGGGTCGAAGCCGCCGAACGGGCCATAGCCGCCGTAAGCATCTCCGCCATACGACGAACCTCCGCTCTGGTACGAGGTGCCGTGCTCGCGTTCATCCATGATCTGTTTGTACGCCTGCTGCACCTGTTTGAATTTTTCTTCTGCTTCTGCTTTATTCGGATTATTGATATTGGCATCCGGGTGATACGTCCGGCTGAGTTTTCGGTATGCTTTTTTGATTTCATCGTCCGAAGCCCCGCGGGACACGCCCAGCACCTCATATGGATCTGTCATCAGTCTTTATTTCTCCTCTTTTTGGCGCTCTTTTGCGCTTTTTCGCATTTCGTATTTTTCCCAGATACCAGCATACAATATATTTCGCAGAATGTCTACATTTTCCAGGATCGGAAGTTTTTCAAATGCACGCGACGCTTCCGCCGTCATCATCAGCAGGATTTTTTCTGCGTTTTCCTCGAAGTCCGGCTGATCTGCGATGGACAGAAACGGGTTGTAGTTTCCGCTCTTTTTATCTTTTTCCACGTCATCAAGCGCATCCATCAGGTAAATGAATTTTCCGATGTAAAAGCCGACCTGGCGCAGATCATCGCTCCAGATGTCCTCCTCCGGAATATAGATCTCCGCCATCACCTCTCCGGTATAGCCTGCCGCAAGATCGAGGTCTGGATTGTTTTCCTTCTCGCATGCATGCAGCTTTTCGAGGTAATCCTGCACTGCTTTCGTCTGGCGCGGATACGATGCCTCGATGCGTGTCACAGATTTTTTCAAAGCCTTTGCCGCTGTAAACGCCGCGTAGTTTTTCTCGTCCTCCCAGTCATCCAGCAGATTGTAATAGGCGAGCAGCACGTTCATGTCTGCGCAGTATTTTGTGTATTTATTCCGCAGGCATTTATGTTTTTTGCCGGGATGAAGAAAGCAGTAATGCTCCTCTTCTTTTGTCTCACACTCATAAAGCCCGGTCAGCAGGATGGAAAGAAATGTCATATCAAACGTCAGCATCGCCTGACCCTTTTTTCCATACGCCTCTTTGATATCCTGACACAGACCGCAGTAGTATGCCTGATATTTGTTGTAATCTTTGACTTTCAGGTCATCCTTTCGGATGGTCACATAACCAAACATGAATCGCACTGCTCCTTTTTATCAGGTGTTTTTGATGAATTTTGTTCCGCATTTCGGGCAGCGGATCTCGATGTGGCCTTTTCCTTTCGGCACACGCACCTGCTGATGGCAGGACGGGCAGCGGAAGTAGCAGTGCTCTTTATCCTTGAATGCACGGGTTCCGCCTCGGAAGAATCCGACGACGCGGTTTTTCAGTTCCAGGAATTTCTGGTTTTCCGCATACCGTTTGGAATGGTTCTTGGACATAATGCGCACATCCGCCCAGACGATCAGGACGAGTGCCAGGGTGTAGATAAGGGAGCTCCGTACAACCGCTCCGAAAATCATCATGGCAACTGCCGCCCACATCATAAAATTGCCCAGCTGATCGATGCCGTAGCGGCCGTACATCAGGCGGGAAAGTTTTTCTTTCAGTTTATCCATTTTGTTCTCGTTTCTCCTTTTTCAAAGTATATGCCAATACTCTATCCCTTTTGAGGGAAAAAAGCAATCGAAAGCGCCATTAATTTTTTCTAAAAAATTCTTAAAACTTGCGGTGGATGTTTCTTTTCAACTGTGCTACACTTGGTTATGTTTCTTTATATTTTATTTTCAGTAAACGATCGGAGATTTTTATGAAACGACTCAAACAGATCGGCGCCCTTCTCTCCATCGCGGTCCTGATCGGATTCGGGCTTGGCGCCATGATTTTTGCGTTTATCGACACGCCGTTTGCACACAAGGCGCTGACGGTCTGCCTCTACTGTGCAATTACCGCACCAGTGCTCATCTATGCCATGATGCTGGTTGCCAAGGTTCTGTCGCACCGCGATGAGAACGACAAATCAGACAAAGGAGAAAAACAGTCATGATTGATACCATTATTTTTGATGTAGGCCGCGTACTCGTCAACTGGGACTACGAGTCCTATCTGAAACGCTTTGCTTTCGGTCCGGAAAAGACGAAAGCAATCGCCGCCGCAACCTCGAAGGCCCTTACTGGCGCCAGTTCGACCGCGGAATTCTCACACCGGAGGAGATTGTAAAAGGATTCTGCTCCCTCGCCCCGGAATACACCGAAGAAATCAAAGAGGTTTTCGCCCACTGCGAGGAAACCATCACCCCGCTGCCGTATGCAGAAAGCTGGGTACGCTCCTTAAAAGAAAAAGGCTACCGCCTCTACATCCTCTCCAACTACTCCGGAGACCTCTTCGAGCGCACCAAAGAGAAAATGCCCTTCCTCCCCTACATGGACGGAACCCTCTTCTCCTACACCTGCCATTTAACAAAACCGGAACCGGAGATCTACCAGCACCTGATCCAGAAATTCTCCCTCACCCCGGACCGCTGCGTATTCCTCGACGACACCAAAGCAAACGTCGAGGCCGCAGAGCAGGCAGGGATTCATGGAATTCATTTTATGGGATATGAAGATGGCGTAGCACAGTTGAAAAAACTGGGCGTTCTTTAAAAAAACAGGCTGCCGCATTCGTGCGTCAGCCTGTTTTTTAGTATTAACTTACGCTTTCGCCGCCTCTTCCATCAGCCGCAGCATCAGTCCGACGCTGCCGACGTTATATCCGGCATAAGCGCGTCCGCCGATGTTTCCCGGCAATGCGAGGATCAGCAGTGGGAGTTTTTCTGCATCGATTCCCATTTTTTCGGCGATCGCCGGGGCGTCGTCGGATGGGTCGAGGTAGAGGGACATGTTGTGGATTGCTGCGCGGGCTTTCTGGAAAGTCGTGTTTTCCAGGTCGGCTTTCGTGCGGAGCACGGCTGCCATGGCAGCGTCTTTTGCATTCCACTTCTCTGCGATTTCGATCAGCTCATTCAGAACATGCTCGGTCGGCTCCTCTCCGGTTCCGAGGAAGGCCAGAAGGATCGGGCCGTCTTTGGTGAGATCGTTCAGGGTATGCGCCTTTCCATCCAGATCCTCCAGCGTGATCTCCGGCAGTTCGATGTGCTCTAACAGCTCATCCAGCTCCTTTTTCACGGTTTCCAGATAAATCTCTTTTGCTTCTCCCGCCTTCAGTTCAAACACGCGGTATGCGGCATGCTGGTCACCGTTCGGCATACGCATACTTGTAATCAGACGATAGCAGCCCGGCTCCAGGGTCAGAGCCAGTGTTTTGCCATTGAATGCGGTTTCTTCGTAATTCAGCGTCTCAAACACCGTTCCATTCCACTTTCCGATAGTCCACGTCTGATAGTATTTCCATGCGCTTCCATCCTCCGCACGCAGTGTCAGAACCGCACTTTCCGTTTCCTCCTTCAAAACAGCTGCTTCTGTTTCCACACTGTGGAATTCCCCATCACGGTAATACTCCGGCTCCAGTGTCACCGGATTCAGTCTTGCCGCTACATTGAGACTCCGGCAGATTGCCACAAACAGAATCTTCTGCGCCAGAGGACTTCCCTGTTTCATCGTAAGGACGCCGACCGGTGTTGCCATGATCGTGTCATACTCTTCTTCTGCATGGAAGGTAATATTCTTCTTAAGATAATCCAGAATCCGTTCCGGCTGCTCCGCAAAGCTGTGTTTTGTCTCTTCCTCAAAAAATCCGCGGATCACGCTCCGATATGGCGTCAGCTCCTCGAGGAAAATACGCGGGCAAAGAAGATCCTTCCTGAAAATCTCCTCTGGAAGATCCCCCTGCTCACAGTCGAGATGATCCTCTAAAACGGATGCCTTCAAGTCCTTCGCATCCTTTAATGCCAGCGAAAACAGCAGCTTCTTCCGGTTCGGATTTTCATCTTTGGAAAGGAATGTATAAACCTCCTCAAAATTCTCTCCTGCCCGGTGGAAAATCTCTTCCGCTTCCGGATACGCAGCAGCTTTTTTCTCATCAAGCATGCTGCAAACCGTGCCTTCCGAAGCCGTTCCGCCTCTGCCATCCGTGCCGCATTGCGCTCCTTCTGCTCCTTTGTGGCAACGACATTCCGTACCGGCACCTCCTTCGGTGCCCGGATTTCCAGCGTCTGCCACGTATCATCCGCTGACGGAACCGCCTCTTCCTGCAGCACCAGTTCCAGCGAATCTTCCTCCTCTATCCTCATCATGGCTTCTGCCCGGCGTATTCCGTCAAATGCCCGTACCCGGATATCGCCAAGGCCAAGTGTCATCTGAACTTCTCCGTCCGCATCCGCAATCATCACTGCAGCCGGGAAAAACTCTGCCATATTCAGGATTTCAACCGCAATATGCGCTCCTGCAGCCGGTTTTCCATTCTCATCCTTCACAAGAATCTTCACCAGCTTCGTTCTGCCATAAAAATCTGTATGGTTAAAGTAGTACAGCGCTCCTTCTTTTCCAAGATACTCCTCGTTACTTTCCTTCACATAATCCGAAAAGTTCCGCGTATGAATCAGAATTGCCCGATTCGCCGGACCCGAGAACCAGCCGGTATCCAGCACTTCTTCCGGCTCACAGGCGCCAAGGAAATGCCACTCGCCGTCCACAAACACCTCAACCCATGCATGATTGTCATCACAGTGCGCCCATCTTGGTGTATAGACCTGCCGCGCCGCAATACCGACACTCCGATACGCCGTAACTGCAAACGTTGACTCCTCGCCGCAGCGTCCCTTTCCGCTCCGATACATCGTCATCGGAGATGCCGTTCTGCTGTCCGTCGCCTCATACGTTGCATGCTCCGCACACCAGTAATTAATCTCCAGAATTGCCTCCCAAAGACTCATTCCGGCTACACGCCCCATAATCTGCTCGTAAAAAAACGGTCTGCAGTCCGTAATATCCTCGGAATTGATCCGGTCATACAGCACATAATTTACAAACACATCCTCCGGCAGTTCCTTACACCATGCCACCTTCTCCCGCAGCATCAGCGCATGCTTCACGTACGAAAGAAAAAGGTTAAATCCATATTCTCCCGCATCCCTTACCGGCATCGTACCATACAGAAACTTCATCAGCACAACCTCTTCTTCACTGCACTGTTTCAATTTTTCTTCGATAACAGGCATCACCGGAGCCAGAAGCTCTCTCCGTCCCTCAAATTTTTCCGTTGCATATTTTTTCAAATTTTCTGAGATCATGATTCTATCTATCCCTTTCTCTTTTTTCCTATCCGTCTCCACAACGTACATCCGCCCACCGGCGGCAGACGCCATGTGAAAAAGGATTCCTTGCGATTTTTCAGGAACACCGGAGCGAGGAGCCTTTTCACATACCGGCTGTGGGTCACTACGCTACATATTTTTCTTTATAAATGAAAGTAATTCTCCGCTGGGATCGCATTTATACTCCCAGAACATAATGCCCCCCATGCCCTTTTCTTTCAGGTACGCAATTTTCACCCCAAGTGACTCGCAGTCCTCATAGCTGATAAATGTTTCCCCGTCAAACAGATACGGAACCTTTGCCTGCTCATCCCAATACCGGATAAATCCCCTCTTTCCGATCCAGCTCTCTTTGAGCTCGCCATAGTCACCGCCATATCCTCCGACCGTCTCTGCTTCCATTCCAAGCCCGTTGCGGCATCCGGCGCCTTTTACTCCATCCCATTTTCTGGAATAAAACGGTACGCCAAGAATCAGCTTCTCCATTGGAACGCCTGCATTTACAAAACCGTTCACTGCCTTCTGCACACATGCATCAAACAAATTTCCCTCACTGTGATACAGCGCCGCATGATGTCCCGTCACCTTCTGGAAACCGCCCTGCAGATCATACGTCATCAGCTGCACATAATCCAGATACCGGGAGGCCTCCTTCATATCTGTCTGCAGTGCAAAGTAAACATCTCCGCCGACTGCTGTCGTTACAAGCATGCCTTCTCTGTACGCGTCCAGTGTCTTCCGAGCTCCGCCAGAAGCAGCGTATAATTCTCTTTATCCGATCTGTCCGACGCAATTCCTGCCAGCGATGTGCCCGGATACTCCCAGTCAATGTCAATGCCGTCCAGACCATACTCCTTCACAATTGCAAGTGCACTCGCAGCAAACCGCTCTCTTCCCTCTTTTGTTCTTGCAGCCTGGGAAAAGCCGTCTGCTCCCCAGCCGCCTACGGACAATACAATCTTCAGCTCCGGGTTGCTTTTCCGAATGGATACTATTCCATCCCGTGCATCCTTTGCATCCCATACAACTTCTCCGTCCCGGATCAGACCAAATGCAATATTGATCACGGTAAGTGCCCGCACATCCTCTTCTCGCATATGATTTAAATCCGCCGTATTTACATAGCCAATTATTCTCTTCATCTCATAAGCTCCTCTGTCCGAATCGTTTTACTCATTAAATGTTACGACTTCCCCGTGTCCCAGATTGTAGGTGATCTCATCCTCAAGCTCCACCTTCACAACCGTTGCAAACGGATGAATGCTCATCTCTCCGGCCCAGATCCAGAGCGTTCCCGGAATGCCGCTCCATGGAAGTGAACCTGTGTAGGAGAACCGGAGCTCCTCTCCCGTATGCAGAACCGTCACCCTTTTTACCGGTGTTTTAATGCCTTTCACACACAGTGTCTCCTGCGGCTTATCATAGACGAAAAGATACATCGTCTTCTTATCCGCCGAAATCGTGCTTCCGCCGAGGAAATGATTGTAATCCAGTCCTTTTTCTGTTCCAAATACCGCTTCCTTATGGTCATGAATCCATCCGCCCAGATCCAGAAGAACTTTCTCCTGGCGTTCATCCAGCGTTCCGTCCTCCTTCGGTCCGATATCCAGCAGCATTCTTCCTCCAAGGGTGATACAGTCGCAGAACATGCGCACAATCTGACCGCTGCTCTTGTAATCATTGTCCGATGGACGATATCCCCAGGAATCGTTGATTGTCGTACAGAATTCCCACTCGCCTTTCGGTCCGTACAGCGGAATTCCCTGCTCCGGTGTCTCATAATCTCCATAGCCCTGCATTCTCGAATTCAATACAACGTTCGGATTCAGGGTATGCAGATATTCCCTGAATTCCGGCATCTTCCACTGTGCCGCGCTCCGTTCCCAGTCACCATCAAACCATAAAAGATCCACCGTTCCGTAATTTGACATCAGTTCTTTTAACTGATGATTGTTGAATTCCAGAAACTCCTGCCATTTCTCCGGCTCCTCCTCTTTTCCGGCCGGGGAACCATAGATATCGTTCAGACAGTCTTCTTTTTTCATTCCTTCCGGGTAAACCGTGCGGTACCGCGGATCCGACCAGTCGATCAGCGAATAATAAAGGCCGACCTTCAGACCTGCCTCACGCATGGCAGCTGTATACTCTTTTACAAGGTCGCGCGCTGCCGGTGTTTTCTTCACAACACTTAAATCACTGTATCCGGTATCAAACAGTGCCACGCCGTCATGGTGCTTCGCTGTCATAACCACGTACTGCGCACCTGCTTTTTGAAACAGCTCCGCCCATTTTTTCGCATCAAACTTCGATGCTGTAAAGCCTTCACACTGTTTCATGTAATCTTCATAAGAAATATTTCCGTTGTGGAACGACCATGACTCTGACACATCACCCACCGCATAAATCCCATAATGGATAAAAATGCCCAGCTTCGCGTTCCGAAACCAGTCCTGCATCATCTCTTCCAGCTCCTCCTTTTTTTGTACTCCCGGATTAAAAGACTCCGGGCATAGCTTTTTTATCCGATCTAATTACCCCTTTATTGTTTCTTCCCATTATATCAGTTCTTGCCCAAAAAGAAAGGCATATTACCGTTTTACACTGTAATATGCCTTTTTTCACGCCACAGGAAATATCGTTACCTTTTCCTGTTTATTTCGCGATTTCCTCGATACCCTGAGTTGCTACCCAGTCCTCAAGTCCCAGAGAGTACATACCGTCTACATAAGCCTGCCAGTCAGCATCGTTGTCAATGTCAAGCTCGCCGCATACGAACTGCGCCTGCTGCTGCTCAAAGAAATCTTTGATTGCTGTGTTCGTATCAGAGAAGGTATCAATTTTATCCAAGTCAATCCAGTAGGACGGAATAATTTCTTTGGTCAGATTTGCCTCATAAGCTTCCTCTGTTGCTTTTTTCTCATCATACATCGGATGCTCTTCTACAAACTCGAAGTCTGCCGGCAGATATTTCGGCAGAGACTGCGGCCACAGATTGCCCCAGGAATATTTTTCCTGATCTTCCTCAGACAGTGTGGTGGTGTCAATCGCATGGTATCCGTCATCCTCTTTGTTTACAATCACACCAACCGGTCCTCTGTTGCAGCCGATGCCGTTCTCCAGTGCGAATGCATTGTCAAACCAGCGGCAGATGATTTCCGGATGCTCTGCCTTGTTTGTGATGACAGCCTGGGTTCTGTATACGCTGAAGCCTTCCGTATCGCGCAGCCAGATTCCGTCTTTGTCTGTGTTCAGAACAGGCATGGAGTCGAAATCGCCTCTTTCCTCTGCAGCCGGGATTCCGGTAAACTCTCCGCTTCCGTATGCGATGGAAACGCCGTACAGGTCCTGATTTCCTTTACCTTCCCATGTGGAGCTGTCCTGTGTGTAAAGCTCTACGTCTACGAGTCCTTCTGCATACAGTTTGTGGAACCAGGAAAGGAACTCACGGTATGTATCGCTGACACCGCCGTAAACAACCTTTTCATTCTGGATTGCAATACCAAGTTTGTTCATCGGAAGTCCGAAGTAACCGGCCATAGCCTCGATATGTTTGTTGTTCGGGTCGGTAGAGAACGGGATTTCATCGGAAGCGTCACCGTTGCCGTTTGCATCCTGCTCTTTGAAGGCTTTCAAGACTGCCTCAAACTCGTCTGTAGTGGTCGGCATGCTCATGCCAACATTCTCCAGCCATTTCGTATTGATGTATGGGCTGTATCCAACGGTTGAATCGGCGCATACGTACGGAATTGTGTAGATGTGTCCGTCCGGTGCTGTCATTTTTTCTCTTACACCCGGCAGATCCAGGATCGCAGAAATGTTCGGGCAATATTTCTCAAAATAATCTTCCAGCGGAATGAATACGCCCTGGTTTACACCATAGGTCAGGATTGCATTGTCGCTTAAGGTCCATCCGCCGATCACATCCGCGTAATCTCCGGAGTTCAGATCCAGATTCAGTCTCTCCGTTGCTGTTTCGTATGGATAAATTTTCAGGTCAACGTCTACATTGGTCTGTTTTTTGAACTCATCGAGCATGATAAACTCGCCGGATTCGCTGGAATCATCGCAGAAGATAGAGAAGGTGTAATCTCCCTCGTCTACCAGCGGAAGACCTTCCTGATACATAATGCCGTTTACTTTTCCGTCCTCATCCACGGTGTCGTTTGCTGCGGATGCTGCGGATGCTGCAGAAGCACTCTTTGCCGAGCTGCTTCCATTATCACTTCCACATCCGGTAAACATAGATGCCACCATTACTGCAGTTAAAACTGCTGCGACTGCTTTTCTTTTCATGATTTTTCCCTCCTGTGTTGTTCCGGCGGCATTTTCCCGCCGGAAGCGCTTTTGCCTGTCCGTTGTCCGGACTCTTTATTTACATACCGCCGTTTCCCGTGCGGCAGATAAATCGTTAAAAAAACTTCTTCTTGTAAATCAACCCTTCATGGATCCGATCATAACACCCTTTACAAAGTGCTTCTGCACCAGTGGGTACATAACCAGAACCGGGATACTGCTGATGATGATCAGCGAGTATTTCATAACGTCGATCAGCTGCTGTTTTTCCTGCAGTGCTGCTCTTGCTGCCGCAGTTGTTGCTGTCTGGGACAGCGCGGTCTGGTTCGTGATCAGGATGTTACGCAGAACCAGCTGCAACGGATACTTTGCTTTGTCCGAAATATAAACGAGTGCTGAGAAGTATGAGTTCCAGTGACCGACACCATAGTACAGAACCAGAATTGCGATGATCGCTTTGGAAAGCGGAAGTGCAATCTGGAAAAAGAATCTCGCCTGGGTGCAGCCGTCAATTTCAGCTGCCTCATACAGCTCTTCCGAAATGTTCGACTTGAAGAAGGTTCTTGCCACGATCATGTTGTATACGCTTAAGCATCCCGGAAGAATCAGTGCCCAGATCGTGTTCAGCATCTGCAGTCTCTGAATAACCAGATAGGTAGGGATCAGACCGCCGCCGAAGAACATGGTGATCAGGTAAAAAATGGTGATCGGTTTCTTTCCGGAGAAATTGCTTCTGGAAAGTGCATATGATGTCGGAAGCGTTACGATCAGGTTGACCATGACACCGCAGAAGGTGATGATCAGGGAGTTTAAAAAGCCTCTCATAACCTGGTCGTTTTTAAATACTTCTGCGTAGCCCTTCAGGGTAAATCCGATCGGGTGAAGCAGTACTTTACCACTCGATACGGCGCTTGGCGCACTGATGGATGAAATGATAACCCAGTACAGCGGATATGCCACAACAAACAGAACCAGCGTCAGGATAATGAAGCAGGCTGCGTCAAAAACGACGTCCTCTTTGCAGCGTTTTATTTTCTTTTTTGTCACTGCGGTATTTTCTTTACTCATGTTTTTGTTTCCTCCTACCACAGGCTGTTGCCCGAAAGTTTATCAGATATCGTATTGACAATGATCAGCATAACCATGTTTACGATGGTGTTGAACAGACCGATTGCTGAAGAATACGACATATCGTTGTTGATCAGACCGACCTTATAGACGTAGGTGGAAATGATCTCGGATACACTGGCATTCAGGTTGTTCTGCAGAAGGAAGGCTTTTTCGAAGCCGACGGAAAGAATGCTTCCGCAGTTCATAATCAGAAGAATGGTCGCGGTCGGCATGATCAGCGGAAGGTCGATGTGACGGATCAGCTGTAATTTCGTTGCGCCGTCTACCTTTGCCGCCTCATGCAGCTCCGGGCTGATGCCGGCGAGTGCTGCGAAGTAAATAACAGAGCTCCATCCTGTACTCTGCCATACGCCGGTCCACACATAAATGTGTCTCCAGTAGGCTTTTTTCGCCATGAAGTTGACCGCCGGAATTCCGATTGCTTCCAGTACGTGGTTGATAACACCGACGGACGGAGACAGGAACAGAATGATCATACCACACATAACTACGGTGGAAATGAAGTTCGGCGCGTAGGTGACGGTCTGGATCACTTTCCGGTATCTCTTATGGCGGAAGGAGTTCAGCATCAGTGCCAGGATGATCGGAATCGGGAATGATACAACCAGTCCGTACAGACTCAGGATCAATGTGTTCTTGATGGTGGAAGCAAAGTATGGAGAGTTGAAGAATCTCTCAAAGTAGTACATGCCTACCCACGGGCTCTTTGTGATTCCGGCTGTCGCATTAAAGCGGCGGAACGCGATCTGTACACCATACATCGGAATGTAGCTGAAGATGAATGTCAGGATTACGCCCGGAACACAGAAAAGCCAAAGCGAGATGTCTCTCTTAAAGGCGCGGATGGTGCGGCCTTTTTTCTTTGCTTTTGTTGGTTTCTCTTTCATTTCTCTCTTGTCCTCCCTTTTAAAGGTTTCGTGTTTTCCTTGATTGGAGCATCCCTTGTCGTGAACATTTTGAACATTTTGCTTTCGCATCATCCTCGCATGCTGCTTCTTTTTTGTACAACTGCCACAATCAAATCTGTTATTTAAGATTTATCCAACACTGTTTTGATGAATTTATTTTACATTTTGTTTCCTTATTTGTCAATTAATTTTTGAACACAAATATTATTTTGTTACTTTTACGCAATTTAAACCGATACTTTTTAAGCACTTTTCCCATAAATTCTCCTGTTTTTCCCTTTGTTTTTCGTTTCACGGCATCGGAGCATACGATCCATTTATATTTTTATCCATTTTTTGCAAACAAAAAGAAGGAAGCTATGTTTCTTTATTTTGTAATATAGTTTCCTTCTTTGTTCATTTTTATTATATTTTTATGTTTTTTCGTCCGTTCTTACATTTCCGTCACGTTTCCAGTCCACCATTTCTCTGCTCCATCTTCAAGCATCAGCTCGTACTCATGGCAGATGACCTCTGGTTTTCCCGGAATCTGGACAAAATTCAGCTCCTCTTTTGTAAGATGGAACACAGCTTCTTTTTTCTCTCCCGGTGCAAGTGCAATTCTCGTAAAGGCTTTCAGCTCTTTGATTCTTGCCACAACGCCGCCGGAACGTTTCCGCACATACAGGCACGGAACGGAAGTTCCGGCCATATTTCCGGTATTTTCCACGGTAAAGGAAACAGAAATACCATTTTCTTCTTTTGTTACGGAAACATCACTGCCGGTAAACGTTGTGTAGGATCTTCCTTCTCCGAAGGTATGCAGCGGCTGGCTTGTCATATCACAGTACGCCGGGGCAACGGAAGTCCGATAATTGTAGCATACCGGGATCTGTCCCACGTGGCGTGGCATAGAAACCGGAAGACGGCCGGACGGATTGCTGCTTCCATAGAGAAGCTCAGCAACTGCCCTGCCTCCCATCGGTCCCGGGTAGAATGCATATAAAACGGCATCGGAAGCATTTTCGATCTTCTCGATACAGTATGCTCTTCCGGCAATTACAACCGTTACCAGTGGTTTGCCAAGGCGGGCAAGTGCTGCAATCAGTTCTTCCTGCGCGGCCGGAATGTGAACCTTCGCGGTGTCCATTCCCTCGCCGCAGTCCATCGAACGGCTGCCCGTTCCCTTCGAGGCTGCTCCGTTTGCATCGAACACAGCTCCTCCAAACCGTGAGGAGGAACCGCCGACAACGGCCACGATCACATCGCTTTCTTCTGCAAGTGCCATCGCTTTTGCTTTTTCATGCTCATCCGCCTCGGAAAAACCGGACCCCATCGCATAAGAGACTTTCACGCCATCCGGTGCTTCCTGCTTCATGCCCTGCAGAACCGTGACGCACTCGCTTTCCGGCACCGGCGGAGTATAATCGCCGAGCATACAGTAACGGTCTGCCGCATGGTAGCCGATCACTGCTACTTTTTTATATTTCTTTGCAAGCGGAAGCACCGTCTTTTCATTTTTCAGAAGCACAGCAGACTCCCGCGCCAGTGCAAGAGATACCTCCGGGATGCCGGCTTCTTCCGGGGAAAGCATGTTTTCTTCCATATAAGGATGCTCGAACAGACCTTTTTCAAATTTCAGTTTCAGAACGCGGAGCACCGCCTCATCGATCTGGCTCTCCTCCAGAAGTTCCTGATCAACCGCCTCACCGAGACGGCCAAAGGCTTCATCCCACAGGCTCACATCAACACCGGCCTTTCTTGCCGCAACGGCTGCATGCAGCGTATCCCCCTCTGTGTTTTTCAGGAAATCGACAGCCAGTCCGTCTGCCATCACAATGCCGTCAAAGCCCATCTCACCGCGCAGTACATCGCGAAGCAGCCATGCATTTCTGTGGCAGTACACGCCGTCGATCTCGTTATACGCCGCCATGATTCCTTCCACACCGGCTTCGCAGCACGCTTTTGCAGACGGAAAATGGATTTCACGCAGCTCACGCTCCCCGATTCTCGCCGCACTCGCATTCACACCTCCGGTCGTCTCGCCCTGGGCGCAGAAATGTTTTGCCACGCTGCCGACGCCGGTCGACTGCATGCCGGTCACGGCTGCTTTTGCCATTGCGGCTGCAAGGCATGGGTCCTCAGAGTAGCACTCTTCACTTCTTCCCCATCTCGGATCACGCGCCATATCAAGTGCCGACATCAGCGCCAGCTCCACATGACCGCTCTTTAACTGCTTTCCGCATGCCTTGTAGCCTTCCGAAAGAAGCGCCGGATCAAACGTTGCTCCGGCAGCCAGGTTGACCGGAAGCAGACCTCCTCCGAGTGCCTGATGGCCATGGGGGCACTCGCTGCTCATCATCATCGGAATGCCGAGGCGGGAATGTTCCATGACGTAGTGCTGTACCATATTGTAGGCTTTCGCGGAGAGTTCCGGCACGATTCCGGTCTTCTCGTCCTTATCTGCCCACGGGTCGGCACGGTACAGGCCGTACAGAACCCCCAGTCCGCCCATGCGCTCTACTTCTTCTTTGAATTCGTCGGTCAGGGTAAATTCCTCTCCCTGCCGCTCATAGATCCGGAATCCGTACAGACGCTGATTGAGCTGTCCCACTTTTTCCTTTAATGTCATCCTTCCCAGAAGATCCTTTGCTCTCTCTTCCGGTGAAAGGGCTGTATTCTGATATGCTTCCATCTGATTTTCCTCCTTATATGCTTTCTGCCCGGCCGTTTTCTTCCTGCCGGTGTATTTTTGATCTGTTTCCCCCAAAATTCTCTTATGAAACGGCTTTATTGTATCTCATTTTTTTACTTTTGTCCACAATAAGTTATATTTCGTTCATTTTTGTTCATTTTTCATGTTGAAATTTATTACTTTTAGTGTTATGATACCTTTCGCTACTAAATTTTGCAAATTACAAAGGGAGGTTTTTACTTATGAGCAAAAACATCACGATTCCGGTTCCGGCTGTCCCGTTTGCACCGCCAGTTTATACCTGCCACCGCGCAAAAAAAGAGTTCCATCTGGACGGAAATATCAACAAACCATTCTGGGAGGACGCACCGTATACCGATGAATTTCTGGATATCCAGGGCAGCCACATGCCGCTTCCGCGTTTTGTCACCCGCGCAAAAATGCTCTGGGATGATGAAAATCTTTACGTTGCTGCCGACCTTGCCGGCGATGAAATCTGGGGTCATTTAACAGAACGCGATTCTGTCATCTACTTTGACAACGATTTCGAGATCTTCGTTGACCCGGATTCCGATACGTACCATTACTATGAATTTGAAATGAACGTTCTGAACACGGTATGGGATCTGTTTCTCGCAGAGCCGTACCGCGACGGCGGCAGCGGCCTCAATGGCTACGATATGCACGGCCTTCGCACCGCTGTCCATGTGGACGGTTCCATCAACGATCCTTCCGCTGAAAACAAAGGCTGGAGTGTTGAGGTTGTGATTCCGTTCTCCGCTCTCTACGAATACCAGAAAGAGCGCCGCGCACCGAAAAACGGAGAATTTTACCGTATGAACTTCTCCCGTGTGCAGTGGAATGTGGATGTCAAGGACAACACTTACGTAAAACGCACCGATGAAAACGGAAATGTTCTCCCGGAAGACAACTGGGTATGGGCTCCGACCGGCGTCATCAATATTCATTATCCGGAGCTGTGGGCTTTCGTCTTCTTCTCCGAGGACCGCGAGGATGCTCCATGCGACAGCACCATTCCGGAGGACGAGTATCGCAAATGGGAGCTCCGCAAGCTGTATTACGCAGAAAATATTCTGTTTGAGACAACCGGCTCCTACAGCAGCAGCCTCGATGAACTGCAGAAAACGCTGGATGCGTATGCACCGAACGACTGGAATAAATCTGTAAAAGATCTTGGATATACCATTGAAACCACCAGCCGTACGTACCTGATTTCCTGTCCGAGTGCCGATCGTGCACATCTCCTCCTTCTGTATTCCAACGGAAAGGTTGAAAAAATTACACTTTAAGCGTATAATATCGGTTAGTAGTTAAAATTTGTAACAGGATCGGTTGAAACTATGAAAAAAGTCACTTTACAGGAAATTGCAAATTCCCTGGGCATCTCCCGGACCACCGTCTGGAAGGTGTTCAGCGGACACGAAGGTGTCTCCGATTCCCTGCGCACCAAGGTCATCGCCAAAGCCCAGGAGCTTGGCTATGCCATCCCGGAAGATTTTCAATATCCTTCCAGCGCGGAGGAGACCACGCCGGTCAACATTGCAGTTGCCGTCTGCAGACCGGAAACCTCACTTTTCTGGATGACCATCATCCACCAGATTGCAAAAGTATTTTCAACACACAATGTCAATCTCGTTTACACGTATCTTCCGACTTCGGCGGATAAAACGTATTTTCTCCCGCCCACACTTACAAACGGAAGCGTCCACGGCATCATTGTTCTGAACGTGTACAACGAACGTCTTCTGCGTCTGCTCGCAGAGACACAGATTCCCAAAGTGTTCCTGGACACTTCCTCCCTCGTATCCCCGGATGAACTGAACGGCGATCTTCTCCTGATGGAGAGCCGGAACAGCGTCCGCAATATTACCGCCCATCTTCTCGAGAAGGATGCACTCTTCCGGGCTTCATGGGTGATATCGGCTACGCACAGTCCAACCGCGAACGCTATGAGGGCTTCTGCCAGGCACTGATGGATGCCGGAAAAACACCGAATCCTTCTCTTTGCCTGACCACACCGCTTGGGATTGACTCCTACCGCGAGGAAATCGATTCTTTCCTTTCCTCCCTTTCCCGCATGCCGGACGCTTTTGTCTGCGCCAGCGACTACGTTGCCTGTATTCTGATGCAGCTTCTTGAAAAGCGGGGACTGCGCGTGCCGGAGGACGTTGCCGTATCCGGCTTTGACAACAATATCGAGGATCTTCTGGCAGAAAATCTGACTACCGTTCAGGTCTTCAATGAGGAGCTCGGCTCCCGCCTGGCGCTTCAGATTCTTTACCGGATCAAATATCCGCACACGCCGCATGAAGTCACGTATCTGGAATCCAAAGTTCTGTACCGCGCTTCCACCGGCGACTGATGCATCCGTTTTTTGATTTTGCTTTTTGAAAAGACACCGTATTTCCGTTTTTCGGATACGGTGTCTTTTTTATGTTTCTGTACGTTATTTCTCTGTGCGGATGCGGATCGTACGGATCTCGTACGGTTTGATCGTAAGCGAAATCTCGTTCTCCTTCACATCGATTGCGCCATCTGCCGGCTGCTCCAGCAGATTGGTCTCCTCTGCAGAAAGAATGGATTCTGCGCAGTGCAGTGTCACTTTCGTTCTCGCATTCTCCACCTCGTACAGACGCACAATCATGCCGTCTCCGTCCTCTGCTTTCTTCACGGTCTCAAGCACTACGTTGCGTTTGTCTGCAGACAGGAACTCCATGCGGTCTTTTTCTGCCGCACCAAAAACAGCTTTTGCCGGCACATTCAGATTCAGCGCTTCCTGTACCGTACCTGCCTCACGCCACGTTCCTGCATGCGGATACAAGGAGTACGTAAAGGAATGCTCCTCCTGGTCTGCCGTCAGATTCGGCTCAGTTCCGGATTTAATCAGGGTCTGTGTCATCACGCGATCCTTCATGGAATAGCCGTACTTGCAGTCGTTCATCAGGCTGACACCGTAGCTTCCCTCGGAAAGATCGGCCCATTTGTGGCCACATACCTCGAATTTTGCCTGATCCCAGCTTGTGTTGGTGTGCAGTTTTCTTGTCACGTTACCAAACTGGATATCGTACGTTGCCTCATCGCTGTGAACGTCAACCGGGAAGTGTACTTTGAGCACATGCTCAGCAAATTTCCAGTCAACGTAGGTTTCGAAATCAATTCTGCGGTCTTTTGCGTAGAAGTGGATCTGCTGGCGGATGACGGTATCCATCACTTCGCGCTCGATCTCCAGGGTTGCACGGACCGGACCGTTTTCTGTCCACTCCATGCGGCGCACGCCTCTACCTTCCAGGATTTCTCGGTATGGAAGATGTCCAGATTCCATGCGCTGTACTGCAGCGGTTTATCCTCATAGATCCGCAGTTCATTTCCTGTTTTTCCGATCTGAAGTACTTCACGGTCATTTTCTTTGTCAAACAGGGAAGTAAATTCGCCGTTTGCATCGATTGCAATGGTGTAAAACGGTGTCTCAAGGGTATATCCCTCTCCTGCTTCTGCTATGGCAAACGGTGTTTTCACAACGGATCCGCTTACCGGGCGCAGTACCTGATATCCCTTGGACGGCAGATTTTCTGCGTAAATAACCGCTCCGTCTTTCGTCTGCTGTACCGGATACACGTTCGTTCCATCGGTCAGTGCCTCAGCGCTGTTTGTGCCCAGCTCTACGATATCGTTTCTTCTATGGCCCAGCGTATTCCATACGGTCACACTCTCGTCCTTCTTCGCACAGAGTGCATCCAGACGCTCACCGATCAGTTTTGCAGATGTTTCTGCAATTTCCGCATACTCTTTCTTCGTCTGCTCATATACCTCATGGATGGAGGAACCCGGCAGAATATCGTGGAACTGATTTGTCAGGATCATCTCCCACATGCGGTTCAGTTCTTCGGTCGGATATGCTTTTCCGGCCTTTTCTGCCAGAACGGACAGAAGCTCTAATTCCATCATCGCATACTCGCTCTTACGGTTTCCGCGTTTGTTGCGTGCCATCGAAGTATACGTTCCCCGGTGGAACTCGAAATACAGCTCTCCGATCCAGGTTGGGAGGCGTTTGCTGTCTTTTACTTTCTCATGCAGTTCGTCGAAATACGTTCTCGCAAATGCCTGGCGTACTTTCGGCACGCCCTTGATGCCTTTTTCCATTCGTTTGGATGTCTCAAGCATCGTTCTGGTCGGGCCGCCGCCGCCGTCCCCGTAGCCATAACTGATCAGAATATCGTTGTTGATATCCTTATTCTGATAGCGGTCCCAGCCGCCCATGATTGCATCCGGATGCAGCATGCCGTTGTATGTCGTAAAGAAGCTGGTCTCCGGCTGGCCGACGCCGAGCGTTGTGATCATATGCGTGAAAACTTTGCTTCCGTCGATTCCTTCCCAGTTCATGGTATCGTACGGCACTTTGTTAAACTCGTTCCATGCCAGCTTTGTCGTCATGAAGTAATCAATTCCGCATTTTTTCAGAATCTGCGGCATGGCAGCGCTGTATCCGAACACGTCCGGCAGCCACAGAATTTTGTTGTCTACACCGAACTCCTCTTTGAAGAAGCGTTTTCCGAACAGGAACTGACGCACAAGGGACTCTCCTGATGTCAGGTTGCAGTCTGCCTCAACCCACATGCCGCCTTCCGGCTCCCAGCGTCCTTCTTTGACTCTCTGGCGGATTTTCTCGTATACTTCCGGGTGTCTTTCCTTTACAAAGCTGTAGAGCTTCGGCTGGCTTGACATGAAATGATAGTTCGGATACTCATCCATCAGTTTTAATACCGTTGCAAAGCTTCGGCAGGATTTCTGGCGAACCTGGTCAATCGTCCACAGCCATGCCACATCAATGTGGGTGTGGCCGATGCACGTTGCCACAACTTCGTCCCAGCCGCCCATTTTTTCATAGATCTCTTCCTGGATGCATTTTTCTGCCTCTTCGATGGAAGCGTAGAACTCTTTACTGTACGGCTTGCGCAGGTCCAGCAGATTGATCGTGTTGGTCAGTGCGGTTTCGAGATCCAGACGCGTTTTATTATCCTCGTCCATACGGTTCAGGCCCTGCATCGGAACGATGAGGTCGTAATAGATCTCCTCGATTTTCGCATCATGCTCCTCAAGGTCTGCCAGCAGACGGAACTCGCTGTGCAGCGTTCCGGTGTAGGACTGCAGGTCAAACTGGATTTTTTCACCGGCCTTTGCATTTTCTCTTACAAGTACTTCGCGGTGGTTGATATCCATACCTGGATCACTTCGCCGTTTGCAAACAGCAGGAACTGCGGGTTTCTTCCGTCATCCCATTCGTCCAGTCCTGCATGGACTCTCATCCAGAGATTTTTTCCATCGAAGCTCTCCGGAATGGTGATGGTGGTGCGGAACCAGTAATGTTTGTCCGGTCCGTACCAGCGGTCATTGACCGTATCAAACGATGTCCACGGCTCTTTTGATGCATCGGCCTCTGCCGGTGTGATATAGCATCCATTTTTCACCTGCATATCGGTGATTTTAATTTTCTGTGAAATCGAAAGTCTTGCCAGTTCCTGGCAGATTACGTTCACACGCTCTTTTACAAATTTCATAGTGCCTCCTTATGCTGTCCATGGGGTCATTTTTAAAAAGAAAGTCCGCCGGACCTGCAGGCTTCTTTCACCCGTAAGCCCGGCGGACTTGTCGCTTTTTAAGTTATCTTATAAATCAAAGGCTATTCTCTTTCACATAGTTCAGCAGCTCATCTACGGTTGTGAATGCCATACCGGTTACAGTATCTGCGCATCCGTAGTAGATAGTGATTCTTCCGGTTGCTGCATCGCTTAAGGTTGCGCACGGGAATACTACGTTCGGAACATCACCCATGCACTCGTACTGGGTGATCGGAGCCATAATATAGTCTTTCGTTCTGTATTTTACTTTCCACGGCTCGTCGATATCAAGCAGTGCGCATCCCATACGATATACGTATCCGTTGCAGGTTGTGATAACGCCGTGGTAGATCAGCAGCCATCCCTCATCTGTTTCGATCGGAACCGGGCCGGCACCGATCTTGGTGCACTGCCATGCAGACTCATCGCCGCGGACCGGGCTCATCATGTGACGGTGTCTTCCCCAGAATTCCATATCTTTACTCTGGCTGACAAAGATATCGCCGAACGGTGTATGGCCGTTGTCGCTTGGACGGCTCATCATCATGTAGTAGCCGTTGATCTTTCTCGGGAACAGCACGCCGTTACGGTTGAATGGAAGGAATGCGTTCTCAAGCTGAACGAATTTCTTGAAGTCATAGGTGTAAGCAACACCGATGGTCGGGCCGTGATAGCCGTTGCACCAGGTTACATAGTATTTGTCGTCGATTTTGCAGACACGCGGGTCATAACGGTACTCTCTTGTCAGAATCTCCTCGTCAGCGCCCTCAAATTTGATCGGTTCATCCTCGATCTCCCAGTGGATACCGTCTTTACTTCTTCCAACGAAGATGTCCATGCTGATGGAACGGCTGTCGCAGCGGAATACACCTACGTATCCGTCCTCGAACGGTACGACTGCGCTGTTGAAGATACTGTTGGAACGTTTCTGCTCGTAACGGCCGATGATCGGGTTCTGATCATAGCGCCATACCGGCATGTGCTCTCCTGCTGGTTTTTCCTGCCAAGGCATATCCGGCAGATTGTTTCCGATGATTTTACTCATGATTGTTTCCCTCTGTGAAAATTATTTTTTTCTTTCTCTCTTGTCACGCCATACGGACATTTTTGATCTTTCGATCCGATACTTCTATCTTCGTCCATTTCTGCGCAAAAGTCAAGTGTTTTTGTTCACTTTTATGTAAATTTTCGTTTTCTTTGTTACTTTTTATCGTTCATTTATTTTCTATTTGTGTTCATCTTTGTTCACAAATGGATTTTTTCTATTTTTCGTACGGTTTTCTTCCCCGCAGAATGTCGGCATACCAGAATACAATCTCTGAAATGTGGTGCAGATCGCCTTCTTTGCTGATGCTTCTCCAGGACGCTTTATACTTCATAAACCAGGTTTCCAGCCGTCCCGCAAGTGCCGCGCAGGCTGTCTCATCCTTTTCTTTTCCAAGCTCAATGTCACACATTCTCGCGCCCGTCTCATTCCAGATGTCAATCGCTTCCATCGTGAGTTCCAGCACCGGAACCATTGGACGGCAGGATTCTTCCAGAGCACCGGCTGTCTTTTTCAGTTCTTTTTTCAGAGCCGCAATTGTTTCCTTTGCAGCTGCACGCTTCGCCTCATCCTGGATTCTCGCGTCAAACAGCGCATTCCGGTTGTTCGGATGACCGAGCACTTTTTCCTCGTAAACGACGTTGGCATCCCACCAGTCAAAGATGGAGCATTCTGCCGTTTTTGCCATATAGGAAACGAATTTTCCGCTCCGGTCGCCGTAGGCCAGACGGGAAATCTGTTCATTCAGCTCCTCAAAGCTGTCGGTATCGTCTCCCCAGGAGAAGACGGCTCCATAGATCATGCCAGGAAGGGAAAAGTCCGGCTGATTGATGTGGCCGCAGTCACCCCAGTCTGTGTTCAGAACACCTTCCGCATGGTATTTTCTCGCATAGCCGCACATCCGTGCGATATTTTTGTAGCTGTTCTCCACCAGGTTCATCCACTGGTTCCAGCCGCCGACCCCAGGACAGAGATACTGTCTTGCACCAGCTTCCGCCATCACTTTTGCCTCATGCTCTCTCTGCTCGGCTGCATAGCCCCAGGTCAGGCAGACGGTTTCCTCTGGCAGCTCTTTGATCAGCTCCGGCTGTGCGCAGATGATATCGCCCCAGAACATCGGCTTTTTGCCTTTTGCCACGAGAAACTCGCAGAGCTCTTTTACATAGTCGATATACAGGCGGTGAACGCCTTTCTCGTCTGCCAGCGGTTTCGATTTTCCTTTTCCAAGGTCGAACGTTTCGTCCGCGCAGATGTTGAATTTATCCGTGGCAAAAAGCGCCATGTACTCCTCGATCATGGCCTTGATCAGCTCGATCGCTCTGCCGCCGGAGACATCCACCGTGTGATGCTGCATCCGGTCCCAGAAGGAAAACGGCTCTTTCCAGCTGTCTGGGAATTCACAGAGGTCGCCATAGCTCTTTGTGGAGAGCAGCATGTACAGATGGCCGAACGTTGCGATCGACGGCACCAATTCGATATGAAGCTTTGCGCAGTACGCATCCAGCTCGCGGATTTCCTCTGCCGTAAGCGGCGTCTCATCGCGCCACATCTCGGAAAGTCCGGAGAACAGATACGTGTGCTCCACATAGAGCTGCAGCTGGTTCAGCTTGTAGTACGCCATGCGGTCTGCCACCTGTTTTAAATAGGAAAGTGTCAGCACACGGCCTCTCGTCTCATCGAGATAATAGCCGCGCACCGGCAGATCCGGCTCATCCTCGATCCGCACGGCAGGAAGCAGTGCACCGTATTCGTGCATCATCTGGCACAGCGTCTGCACACCGTAGAGCACGCCGGCTCCGTCTCCGCCCTGGATGCGGATTTCCTCCTCTGTCACCTGCAGCACATACTGCTGGCTTTTCCTTGTCTCATCCAGTTCCAGTACAATCGCGCCGGTCTCTTTTCTTCCCGGAACGCCGTATCCGATATCGTACTGCATTCCGGTTTCCTTTTTGATTCCCTTCTGCAGCACTTTCGCATACGTATCCCCATTTCCCAGCAGTCTGCCATCCAGTACAATTCTGCCGTCATAGCAGAGTGCATGTTCCCCCGTCAGGAGTTTTACCTCTTTTGGTTTTGGTAAAAATTTCATTTTCCTTCTCCTCTTGTTTTTTGTTTTCTTTGTAACCATAGAACTTTCACTGAACGTTAAGTAACATTTTGAAACCACTTTTCTCTTCTCCCCCATCCTACCATATTTTTTCCACATATTCCACAATAATTTGTAATTTTCTTCAATTTTTTTCAAAATTTCTTCCTGTTCTGCTCTTTTATATGTAAAGTAACTTTTGTTTCCCATTTTCATTCCGGAACAAAATCTGTTTTTTCGGATGAATGCGATCATCGGCTTTACCGCTCTGGCTGCCGCCCACGTCAATCAGCCGGACCAGGTGCAGGAATACCTGAACAAGATTTCCACCTCCGGCCAGCACCTTTTTCCGCCTGAACCAGATTCTGCTGAATCTGCTGAGCAATGCCACGAAATTCACACAGAACGGCGGCACCATCATTGTCCGTATTATTCAGAAACCGTACTATAAAAAAGGGTATGCGCTCTACGAATTCCACGTCCGCGACAACGGCATCGGCATGAGCCGGGAATTCCAGGAGCACCTCTTTGAATCGTTTACACGCGAGGAGACTTCTACGGTCAGCGGCATTCAGGGTACGGGACTTGGCATGGCGATCAACGTCAGCCATATGGTACAGGAAATCGCGATGGAGCTCCTTTCGAACGCCGGATTTTCCGTCAGCCTTGCAGACGACGGCGATGTTGCCGTTGAGACGCTCCGCACCGCAGCGCCGGATCAGTTCGATCTGGTGCTGATGGATATTCAGATGCCGAAACTCGACGGATACTCTGCAACGCGCCAGATCCGCACGCTGGACAGCGCCATTGCCAAAGTGCTTGGCTGATTCCCCTTTCTTATCTGCCGGAACCGTGAATTTTCTCTTACTCGAAAAAGAGGAGAAAAAGTTCACGGCTCCGGCAGATTTTTTCTTGCATTCTTTCGGGGAAGTGTGCTAGAGTGAAGATATCATATTTTATAAGAGGTGCTTATTTTGGATATTAATTACGAGTTATATAAGGTTTTCTATTACGTTGCCACCACACTCAGTTTTTCCGAGGCCTCCAAGCTGCTTTTTATCTCGCAGTCGGCGGTCAGCCAGTCGATCAAGGTACTGGAGAAAAAGCTTGGAATCACGCTCTTTATCCGCAGTACAAAGCGCGTGCAGTTAACGCCGGAGGGAGAAACGCTGCTGCGCCACGTAGAGCCTGCGATCAACCTGATTGCGCGCGGTGAAGCACAGATTATGGAAGCGGGAACGCTTGGCGGCGGCCAGCTCCGCATCGGCGCGAGCGACACAATCTGCCGCTATTTCCTTGTTCCGTACCTGAACCGTTTCCACCGCTCCTTTCCGAATGTCCACATCAAGGTGACAAACCAGACTTCGACCCAGTGCGTCGATCTGCTGGAATCCGGCCAGGTGGATTTCATCGTGACCAATTATCCAAACTCGCATCTTTCCAGCCGTCTTCACACGATTCCGATTCATTCGTTCCACGATATCTTCATCGCAAACGGCGAATATTACCCGGAACTGGAAAACAGGCCGGTTCACTTAAAAGAGCTGCTGCAGTACCCGATTCTGATGCTCGACCGCAAGAGTACGACGAGTGAGTTCCTGCACAGCCAGTTTCAGCGGTTCCAGCTCGACCTCGTGCCGGAAATTGAGCTTGGCAGCAACGATCTTCTGATCGACCTGGCGAGTATCGGCCTTGGCATCGCGTTTGTGCCGGACTACTGCCTTGTAAAAGAGACGGCGGCCTTCCAGCTCGACCTCGTGGAGGAGCTTCCGCCGCGCCAGCTTGTCGTTGCCCACAGCTCCCATCTGCCGATCCCGCAGGCGGCAAAAGAGTTCATGAGCATGCTGGAAAAAGGCGCCGAATAACTTTTTCCGATCTATACGTCAAAAGAGGCAGGATCCTCAAGAAATTTTTCTGGATCCCTGCCTCTTTTTCTGTTTTTATGATCCGTTCTGGATTTACTGCTCGCTGCCGTCTTTCTGCACCGGTTCGGATGCTTCCGCTTTTTCCGGGCTTTCTGCATCCGCTGCTGCCTTTCCGGCTTCTGCTTTCAGATACTCTTTGAGCTCTTCCGGGCTGGAGATCTGAATGTTGCGGTTTACTTTTGCATCGTATGTATCGGCTCTCATGATTTCGGAGAGATCGACACCGGTCGCCTCTTTCATCGACTCAAACAGCTTTGCCATCACCACCGGCACATTGCCCGCTACGGAGCCGATGCCGTTGTCTTCGCTTCCGCCGCCGATGATCGTAATCTTGTCGATCTGGCTGAGCGGCTCTGCGATCTTTCCGGCGATCTCTGGCAGAACCTTGATCATCATCTCTGCCATTGCGGCTTTGTTGTAGCGCTGGTAAGCCTCAGCTTTCTTCTCCATACCTTCGGCCTCTGCAAGTGCCTGGGCACGGATGGATGCGGCTTCCGCCTCACCTTTTGCCTTGATACCGAGTGCTTCCTGCTCCATCGCATAGCGCTGGGCTTCTGCCTGGGCTTTCTTTGCCTCCGCCTCGCGGATTTTTTCGAACTGGTCTGCCTCTGCGTCTTTCTGACGGCGGTACAAATCTGCCTCTGCCTGCTGCTGTTTTGCGTAACGCTCGGCCTCGGCTTTCTTCTTGACTTCTGCCTCGAGGGATTTCTCGGTTACTTCTACTTCTCTGGCACGGAGCTCAACCTCGCGCTCCTGACGGGCGATGTTCGCATTCGCGGAAGTGATTTCCAGCTCTTTTCTCTGCTGCTCTTCCTGAATCTTGTACGCTGCATCTGCCTCTGCCTTTTTGATATCGGACTCTTTTTTCAGCTCTGCCGACTTGATTGCCAGATCGTTGTTTTTCTTTGCGATCTCAGTCTCGGCAAGAACGCGCTCATCGTTCGCCTCTTTATTTGCACGCGCCTGGGCAATTTTGATTTCTTTCTCGGAATTGGCACGGGCGATCGCCGCAGATTTCTTGATTTTTACGATATTGTCGATACCGAGGTTTTCAATGACCTGATTGGAATCAACGAAATTCTGTACGTTGAAGCTGATGATGTCAAGTCCCATCGCAGCCAGGTCCGGTTCTGCATTTTCTTTGACCAGCTCCGCAAACTTCTGGCGGTCGGAAACCATCTCTTCCAGACGCATCTTTCCAACGATCTCACGCATGTTTCCTTCAAGGACTTCTCTTGCAACCTTGGCAATATATTCGCTGTCGCGGTTCAGGAAGTTCTGGGATGCTTTCTGGAGCTTCTGCGGTTCGTCCCCGACTTTGATGTTGACGGCTGCATCCACCTGAATATTGATGTAGTCAGCGGTCGGCACGGCGTCGCTCGTCTTCACATCAATCGCTACCAGCTTCAGACTCAGCTTGTCCAGCCGCTCAAAGAATGGGAGCTTGATGCCGGCTTTACCGATCAGGATCCGCTGGCCTTTTTTGAAACCGGAAATAATAAATGCGGTATCCGGCGGCGCCTTCACATAACCGCTCGCCAGAATGGCAAGAATGATCACCACAACGGCGATCACGGCAATCATGGTTGCATGTTCGAATACAAATTCCATCTTGTTTCCTCCCTTTTTTCTGCGGATGCTTTTCGCTCCGCGTTCTGCTTTTGTGTCTGTGTTATTTTCACTATAGCATTTTTTGCGGGATAGATACAACTGCATTATTATTACGATTTTGTAAGATTTCTGTTCGGGCAAAAACAATCCGCTGGAGCAGATTCTGATATGCCTTGCAACAAAAAAACGAAGGAGCTTCTTTTTACAGAAACTTCTTCGCCTTTCCTTTTTTTCACTGATCCTGCTCTTATGCTCTTTCGACAATCTTCTCCAGCGCTTTTGTGATCGCTGCTTTCAGCTCCGTCTGATCTGCCGGTGTCTTGACGGCCAGCTGACGGATCAGTGCTGTTACGTGATCGTCTCCAACCTCACCAAGGCTCGTAACGGCCGCGGTTTTTACGTCTACATCGTCTACTTCCAGAAGAGAAGTCAGAATATTAACAGAACCATCATTTCTCGAAGCTGCACAGGCTTTTGCAAGCGCTACCTGCGTTGTCTTGTCCGAATCCAGATACTGTTTTCTTAATTTGTCCCATTTTCCTTTTTCCACCATTTTTTTCAGCTTGTCTTCCGATGCCTCTTTTGAACCAAACATTGTAAATCCTTCTTTCTTTTTGCTCTTATTTTTGGTGGATGCAGCAACTGCCGCGGCGAATCAAAAAGGTTCGTAGTGTTTTTGCTGTCGTCCCTGTCATGTCCGTCACATTGTAACCATGCTCTCGTCCATAACAGAGATTATACTCCTTTTCTTCTGGTTTTTGAACAGAAATACTATAAAATTTTTATAAAAATTGTTACTTTTTCACATTTTTTTCTTGTTGTTCTGCTTTTTATTTCAGATATCCCGTATATTCCGCCGTATGCAGCAGTTTATTGGCGTTTTCCACGCGCTCTTTGGTCGGCGGGTTGATGCCTTCGAGTTTGTATGGGATTCCTAAGGTTTCCCATTTGAATACGCCGAGGGTGTGGTATGGGAGAACCTCTACGCGCTGTACGTTGTGCAGGCTGTGTAAAAACTCATCGAGGCGAATCAGGTATTCATCGTAGTCGCTGCGTTCCGGGACGAGGACGTGGCGGATCCAGACTGGTTTGCCGATCTCGTCAAGGTAGCGCGCCAGGTCGAGGATGTTCTCGTTGGTGCAGCCGGTCAGCTCTCTGTGCGCCTTGTCGTCAATCAACTTGATATCGAGCAGCAGCAGGTCGGTGTATTTCATCAGCTCATTAAATTTACTGAAATACGGCTCCTCTCTTGTGAACGGATTTCCACTGGTATCCAGCGTTGTGTGAACGCCGTTCTTTTTTGCCTTGCGGAACAGCTCGATCAGGAAGTCGATCTGCAGCAGCGGTTCTCCGCCGCTTACAGTAATGCCGCCCTTTTCGCCCCAGTAATTTTTGTAGCGGAGCGCCTTTTTCAGCACCTCATCTGCGGTCTGCCAGTCGGCATCTTTCATCGTCCAGGTATCCGGGTTGTGGCAGAACTGGCAGCGCATGTTGCAGCCCTTCACGAAAATCACGTAGCGTACGCCAGGTCCGTCGACGGATCCGAAGCTCTCGATCGAATGGATCGCGCCCTTTACCGGGCCATTGTTATTCTGATTCATTTCACTCATATTTTTTCCTCTTCTTTCCAACTTACTATCTTTCTATTTTTCTGTATTTTCCGGTCAAATTTCAGGGTTCTGCTTGATTATACGGAAATCCGCGGTTCTTTTCAAGTCATTTCCATGTACAAAATCGAACACATGGCAGGATAAAAATTTGGTTTGCTATATTGCATTATGATATAGTCTGTGTTATGATCTACTCAACAAGGAGGTGTTCATATGAATCCACAACTCAAAAAGGGCGTCCTCGAGCTCTGTGTCCTCTCCCAGCTGACAAAAGAGGACAAATACGGCTATGAGCTGACAGACGCCATTTCCCGCGAAATGTCCATCGCCGCAGGAACGCTCTATATGATTTTAAAACGACTCAAGGAAGCCGGTTACGTGGAAACGTATCTGCAGGAATCCGCATCCGGCCCTGCCCGGAAATATTACCATCTGACTGAAGCAGGAACAGCTTATCAGCAGGAGAAAAAACAGGAATGGCTGGATTTCACCCAGCAGATCAACCGACTGATTTCAGATGAAACGATCTGACGATAGAAAGGAAAATCATGATGAATACAACGTATGAAACTTATATGAATGCATTGAAACAGGGCCTTGCATCCTTTGATTCTGCCGCCGCAGAGGAAATTTTAAACGATTTCGAATCCCATTTCGCCGACGCCCGCAGCCAGGGTCTCTCCGATGAGGAAATCTGTGCGGAACTCGGCAATGTCGACGATGTCCTCGAATTTTTCCGTCAGGAATATGCCACAACGGAGCAGCCTGTTGCAAACGTGCTGCCACAGGAGAAAATCCACTCCAATTCTGAAGAAACACATCCGAACTACCCGTACGCCCCTTCCACCGCCATCACCGCTATGGAAATCTCCCTGCGGAACGCTTCTGCCGACTTTGCTCCGGGCACTTCCGCTTCGGTTGAGTTTGACTTTTCCGGCGACTTCGATCCGGACCGCTTCGAAGCAGGCATTGAGGGCAATACGTTCTGTCTGCGAGAGAAAAAGCTCATCCCTTCCGTATTCTGGAAACATCTTTTCTGCAATAATCACCAGAAAGAGGTGTTCTCCTTCCAGGTGCCGTCCACCGTACAGAAGCTGACGCTCCGCTCTTTGAACGGCGCGACCGGGCTTGATACCCTCTCCCTTACTACGCTCGAAATTTCCGCCACAAACGGCAAAATCACCGGCGATTCCCTTTCCGCATCCAGCTGCCGCATACAGGCTGCGAACGGAAAGATCGTCCTGACCCGTCTGCGCACAGACAGCCTCGATGTTTCCGCCACAAACGGCAGACTTGAAATCACCGGCGACTGCTCCCGCGCAGCTTTAAACGGTGTCAACGGCAAAGTCCTCTTCGAGGGAACCTGTTCCGAGTCCCTGACAGCAAAATCCGTCAACGGTTCCGTGAAACTCCATCTCCCGCACGACCTTGCCGATGCGTCCATTCATGCATCCACGACAACCGGAAAAATCCGCCTCGTCTCCAATGGAAGAACGGAATCCTACACAAAAACATTCACCCGCTCCGGTATTTCTGCCTTCACCATTCAGGCAAGTACCGTCAACGGAAATGTCCTGCTCTCTGACTTGCCGGCAGAAAACTGACAAAAAAGAATGGACTGGATAAAATGTTTTTCTTTAGTCGACTGATATGTAAGAAGAACACTGACTACAAAATCAGTGTCCTTCTTTCTTCCTTTACATATATTTCATAATAGTCGGCAATAATACATTCATATCTATTGGTTTTGCAACATGATCATTCATGCCACTTGCCAAAGCCATCTTCTTATCTTCTTCAAACGCATTTGCTGTCATTGCAACAATTGGAATCTGCGATTTGTTACCGTCTTTCAGTTCTCGAATTCTCCTGGATGCTTCATATCCGTTCATAATCGGCATCTGAATATCCATCAGAATCAGACTGTAGTAATTTTGCTTTGCTTTGTTAAACATATCAATACATGCAACGCCGTTCTCCGCTCTTTCTATCATGATTCCCTCTTCCGTCAAAAGTTCCGTTGCAATTTCTGCGTTCAAGTCATTATCTTCTACCAGAAGAACCCTTTTTCCTTCCAGTTTTTTGATATTCAACTGACCGTCTGCATGTTTCGGATTCCTTTCTTCCGCATTTGCTATTTTTAATGGAAGCGTGATTGTAAAAGTAGAACCTGCTCCCGGTTTGCTCTGAACTGTGATCTTGCCATTCATTAAATCCACCAGTTTCTTCACGATTCCCATGCCAAGTCCGCTACCTTCTATTCCGCTGTCTGACGAAGATCGTTCCTGTGAAAATGATTCAAAAATATGTTTTTGGAATTCTTCTGACATTCCGATTCCGTTGTCTGCTATGATAAGCTCTAATACACTCCAACCTTCTTTTTCGCCGGGATATTGGTTCAATGTACAGCTTATGTTACCGCCTTCACCCGTGTATTTCACAGCATTACTCAAAATGTTAATCGTAATTTCAGATGATCTTGCATCATCCATATGCAGGTATGGATATCGAATGTTCTTATTGACTTTCAGTGTTTGATGTTTTTCTTCTATCGGTTTTCTAAACATATCAATACATAAATCAAAGTTTTTAGAAACATCTGTTATTGTTTCATCCAGCGTTGCTTGGTTGTTTTCGATTCGTGCTAATTCAAGAATGTTATCAATCAAATGCAGCATTTTCTTTCCGCACAATAATATTTTTTCAAAGTAATCCTCTAATATAGTTGGCTCCTTTAAATGTTTCTCTCCCAATTCTGCATATCCAATGATTGCATTCATAGGGGTACGAATATCATGAGACATATTAAATAGAAATGTTGATTTTGCTTTGTTAGCTGAATCGGCCAGTCTTGCAGCTTCCTGCAACAGTTTTTGCTGTTTCTGCTCATTTTCTTTTTGCTTCTTATATACAGAATATCCACAGGTACATAATATTACCAAAATACACGCTGTAATGCATCCCAGTACAATACTTAACTTATTCGTCTTCTCAACCATTCCATACGCTTTCTGCATATCCATTTCTATGCAGAAAGCACCTATCACTTCATTAGATTCATCTTCCGCTGTCACAGGATAACAGGCTGTAAAAATAGGTCCCCATGTTGTATCAACAATATCCTGAGAATATACTGTTTTTCCAGAAAGTGCTTTTTCTATATAAGGAACCATCTCCTTTTCAATCGGATCTCCTGGATGTCTGACGTCACCAGCCGATGGATCCAGTCCGTCTACAACGTAAATCAATCTACCGTCTTCATTTCTGGTTGCTGTGTAAATATATCTCGTAGAATTCAGCGTTCTGATTTCATTCATATATGTCGACATATTCTTGAATAGTTCTGTATTCTCATCAGCTTTACTTTTTATTTCATTAAAATCTTTTCGTCCCAGTCTGTTATTTACCAGCTTATGAACCGCATCTGCACTGGAAATATCTCGTTCAATTTCTGTTTTCAGAGCAGTTTTGGTATATGCTTGTTGTAAAATAAAAGTATATGCAACAACAGCCAAAATCACCATTGCCAGAAGGAATACCAACCGTCCCTCAAAAATTTTCCAATGATTTACCGGATTTTGATCTTTTCTTTTTTGTTTTATATAGTTATTTTTCATCATCGTATTTCACATGCCTTTTATCTAATTTTAATTTAATACAAAAACGTCTCAACTCTTCACGTATTTTGCAAACATGGGTTACATTTCCAGACTCATCCCTTTTTTTACAGTAAAAAGCATCCTGTGCCAACTGCCATCACACATACGGTATTCTGTGGAAATGCATTCTTCCGCCTTCAATCTTGCTGAAAGTGTAGAGATATCCAGAAATGGACGGATCAGCGAGCGGTATTCAGATGCAGCCATTGTATCACAAAACTGATACAGTTTCTGTTCTGTCATAACAAAATCCTCTCTCTATGTTTCCTGTCTGCTTATCCCATGCAACTGGAAGGCTCCTGATTGCTGCGGTTGCCTCATAATCATTCATGACAGGCATTTTGCTTTCTCAACTCTTCGCTTATGGTCTGCTTAATTTTTTCATCATCCAACGGCTTTGCAAGATGTGCGTTCATTCCTGCTTCCATACACCTTTCGGCATCTTCCCTGAATGCATTTGCAGTCATAGCAATGATAGGAATTGTTTTTGCATCCTGCCGATCCAGAGCTCTTATTGTTCTTGCAGCTGTAAGACCATCCATCACCGGCATCATAACATCCATTAAAATAACATCGTATGTTCCCGGTTCGGAAGCTTCAAAATGCTGAACAGCTTCTAACCCATTGTTCACTGTTTCTACTTTAGCTCCATTTTCCGTCAGCATAAATTCTGCTATTTCCACATTCAGCTCATTATCTTCAACCAGCAATACCCGGATATCTGATATATCTGCATCAAAATCTTCTTTTTCTTCTGGCCGTGCATTCGTATCAATTTTAAATGGAAGTATTACAGTAAAACAACTTCCTTCACCAAGCTTGCTTTCAACTGTTATGGTTCCGCCCATCTTTTCTACAAGTTGTTTCACAATAGGCATTCCCAGACCTGTCCCATTATAATCAGAACGCGGGGAATTATCTGCCTGTACAAATGGAGTAAACAATTCATTTTTTATAAATTCTTCTGACATTCCAATTCCATTATCTTTTATTTTAAATTCACATGTCATGTGATCTTCTGATCTTTCAATCGTTCTCATACTCATGTAAATAAAACCATTCACCTTATTGTACTTCATACTGTTTGTAAACAGATTCATCAATATTTTTTTCAGATGAACTGCATTGCTCCAAACATATATACCACTGTAATCATCATGTTCTCCTATAACATGAAGTCCTTTTTCTTCTGCCTGAAAGTATAGCGACTCCGTAATTTCTTTACATACCTGATCCAGATTGATGGATTCATCACTAAAAACCACGGTATTCGATCTAACTTTGCCATATCCAAAACATCATTTACCAATGATAATAGCAGTTTCGAAGACTCATTTATTTTATTCAGGCAATCTTTTGTCCGCTCACCATCATTTCCGCTTTTTTCAAGAATTGTAAGCATGCCCATAATGCCATTGATCGGTGTCCTGATGTCATGAGACATGTTATTTAAAAAGGAAGTCTTAGCCTTATTGGCACTCTGTGCTTCTACAAGTGCATTTTGTAATTCCTGCTGTTTTTCTTCAAGCTCCTGATTCAGCTTCAATGCCTGCTCAGCAGACTTCTTGGATTTTTCTTCCGCACGTTTTGATTTTTTCAAAGAATCAAGAATTATACACAGGACAACAAAAATAGAGATTCCAACTATGAGTGAGACAGCCAGTAAATTGTCCTGAATAAAATCCTTCGCTGTAACTTTTCGTGAAGAAGCATTATACGAAACTACTGCACCTGAAAATTGAGTTGTAGGCATAGATGTCAGTGTTTTATTCAGAATGGACAAAAGAACCGGTTCTCCCTGCTGAACAGCAAATGGAACATCAGCTTCTTTTGTCAGGAAAACACTATGAAGCTTATTATTTTTCAAATAGTCTGAAACAGTACCTGAATTGCTTACAATACAATCCGTCTCCCCTTTCTGCATTGCTTTTACTGCTGCATCTGATGTTTCATATTCCACAACCTTCCATTGCGGATAATTGTATGAAAGATATGCTTTCAATGCAAAATCATCTTTTTCAACGGCAGCTATATTCTCTTTATTTTCATCAAAAGAATCCTTTGCCGTAATTGCTGCCATATCGAGAGTCAATAGCGTATCCGACAAAGCAAATCCATTTGTTTCTGCAAAGTATGGATTCTGGTTTGCATGAAAAATCAGGTCTATTTTTCCATCCTGCAATGCCTGAAGCAGTTCACTTCTTGTCTCATATCCATTTAATTCAAATTCCAGAGTCTGACCTTGCAGACAATTTTCTGCAAGATCCACATAATCTGTAATAACACCTGTCAGTTTACCTGTTGATGGATCTACACTGCTGATACCTCCATCCTGATTCAGATACCCTATCCGGATTGCACCATGCTGCCCGATCCACTCACTTTCTTCTTTTGAAAGAAACGAGCTGCTCTGTGCAGAAAGATAACGCCTGTAGAGATCATCTGTGTAAAATGGGTTGTCATCCTTGATTCTGCGCATAGCACTATCCAGTGCTTCTTTGATATCCGGACGTTCTGGATTTATAGCGAAATAGATTTCTGTCTCTCCAATACTTGTAAGCGGTGAAATATCCGATTCTTCCCAACGGGATTCTTCTACCGAAACAAAGCAGTCAATTTCGTGTTTCGACAGTTTGTCCATAACTTCTGCGGTATTAGAAACATTGACATGCTGCGTATGCAGACCATACTTTAACTCCCATTCGTTAAGCACATCCTCCGTTATATTATCTTTAAGCACACCAATATTTTTTCCCTCAAAAGAATCCAAATTTCCTGCTGTAAGATCCATATTGGATGCATCCGTATAGATGTAATATTTCTCTTCCCCCATAGGCATATCGGAAAAAAGCATATTTTCAGCACGTTCGTCTGTATAGGAAATGCCACCTAGAATATCAATTTCTCCATTTTCCAACTGTGTAAAGCAGTTTTTCCAATCACTTGTTATGTATTTATATGTCCATCCTGCATAACCTGCAATATCTTGAAGATACTCATAACCATAGCCGCTTCTTTCTCCCTTTTCATTGACTACATTATAAGTTTCCTCAAAAGATCCTACCCGGATAACATGATCAGAATTTTCTTGGGCAGATGTGGAAACAGGAAAAACAACCAAACATATCATTATGCAAAATATAAAATAACAAAATTTGAAATTTCTTATATTCTGTACTAATTTGCACTTCTTCATCTTTCTCCCACCCTCCAGGCTACAGTCGCTTGCTTGCTTGCAGATTTTAATTTTACATTCATTAATGTTCAATACCTCCACAACATTTTTATAAATATCTTTGCGACAGCTTCTGCTGTACTTTTACTATAATTATACTCTACAGCCAACTTGTGTCAATTTACTAACAGAGTAATTACATTCTTTTACTCCTTAATCTTGCTATTACTCTCCCCACAAATAGAGCCAAACTAGAGCCATTCGATAAAACAAATGCCGAAAACCCGCATAAATACACAATGTCATTAACTTTAGCAAAGAGCAGAAATCGTAAGCATTTATAAAACTATGATTCCTGCTTTTTGTTTGTATATGGGCATACTTATCCCCTTCTCTTTGTACTC
>NZ_QUHY01000016.1:0-94813 GCF_003479865.1 Blautia sp. AM47-4 | reverse complement strand
AAGATGAGATATCCCATTCGAAAGAAGTAAGACCCCTTGAAGACGACGAGGTAGATAGGGCAGGGGTGGAAGTGCCGTAAGGCATGGAGCTGACTGTTACTAATCGGTCGAGGGCTTGACCTGAATGGTTGTGTTCACAAAAATGGAATGATAGATGTATAGTGTATGCGGTTTTGAAGGTATATCAGATATCTTCAATTGAATAATCCTCGATAGCTCAATGGTAGAGCATTCGGCTGTTAACCGAAGGGTTGTTGGTTCGAGCCCAACTCGGGGAGTGAATGCGACCTGTAAGAAACTCTTACAGGTCAGTTCTTTCAAAAAGTAAATATGGCTCCGTGGTCAAGCGGTTAAGACATCGCCCTTTCACGGCGGTAACACGGGTTCGATTCCCGTCGGAGTCACTGAATATAAAATATTTGTTATGTATGCCGATGTGGCTCAATTGGCAGAGCAGCTGATTTGTAATCAGCAGGTTATCGGTTCGAGTCCGATCATCGGCTCTTTGGACCTTTAGCTCAGTTGGTTAGAGCAACCGGCTCATAACCGGTCGGTCCCGGGTTCGAGTCCCTGAAGGTCCACTTTAGTTCCATATTTTATATTCTGTATATGTCTGGCCCGGTGGCTCAGCTGGTTAGAGCGCCGCCCTGTCACGGCGGAGGTCGTCGGTTCGATCCCGATCCGGGTCGCTTTAAAAAGTCTGCGGAAGCAGGCTTTTTTCGTGTATAAAATTTCTTCCAGCTATAAAAGATGCCGTATTTCAGACATAGAAAAAAGTCTGAAAGACGGCATCTTGCTTAACAGATAAATTAACGGATAAAGTTTGTGCCGACGCGCGGTTCCTTTTCCGGAAGACCAAAGGATTCTTTTCCGAGCTGGATGCTCTTCATCAGAAAACTCATATTCCGTGCAAGGGTACGCATGATCTGCAGGCCTCGAGATCTTGCTGTGCCTCGTCCGCATTATTTCCATGGATACTGTTCCAATACTGGCCGGAAGCAACCGGCATGCCGGAGATGGTGAAGTATTTGTTCAGCTCATCAAAGGTAGCGGAAAGACCGCCGCGGCGTGCAGAGACAACCGAAGCGCCGACTTTCATGGTCTTGTCAAAGTGTGTGCTGTAGAACAGCCGGTCAAGAAAAGCAATAAGTGTTGCATTTGCAGATGCATAATAAACCGGACTTCCGACAACAAGGCCGTCAGCCTCTTCAAATTTCGGAGCAACCTCATTTACCATATCGGAAAAAGCACATTTTCCGAGCTTGGAACAGGCACCGCAGGCAACACAGCCGCGGATATCTTTATTTCCGATATGTACGATTTCCGCCTCAATACCATTTTCTGTAAAGACTTTTTCCATTTCGTGCAGGGCAGTATAAGTGCTGCCTTTTGCGTGAGGACTTCCGTTGATTAATAATACTTTCATTTGATGGTACCTCTCTTTCGTAATTTTCTTTATTATAACACCGGAAAAGATGCAAATAAAGACGCTTTTTTGGGCAAAAACTGATCTTAACAGAAATAGCTGCTGGACGGTATAATACAATCAGCAAAGAAGGCAAAACTTGCAATGGGAGGTTACCAAATGAAGATAGAGAGAATTCTGATTGAAGATCAGATGGCACCGATCGGGCTGGATGAGAAAAAACCGGCATTTTCCTGGCTGCTGACGGCAGAAGAAGGAGAACAGAATCTGATGCAGAGCGCATGCCGGATCGTTGTGCGCACCGGAGAAGATACTGTGTGGGACAGCGGAAAAATGGAAACCGGCGTATCAACAGGGATTGGTTATGAAGGAGAAGCACTGCAGCCCTGTACCAAATATGAGGTAAAAGCAGAGGTGTGGGATAACCACGGCGGAAAAGCAGAAGCAGAAAGTTCCTTCGAGACAGGCCTTATGGATTCTTTGTATGCAGCATGGGAGGGAGCTGAGTGGATCGGCGCACCGCATGCGACGGTATGCGCGGAAAACCGCGGTGTTTTTACGATCGAGAGTGAATTTTGGATGGAAGGCGGGAAGGGAGAAGCGGGTATCGTCTTTGGAGCCAATGACTTCCGTCTGAACGATCATACGAAAAATGAGCTTGGCATGGAAGGGGAGAACTATATCCGTTATGCTGTGTGCCTTGAGGATGGAGATGCACGCCTCGAAATTTACCGCGTGGGCTATGCGCCGGAGGATACAGCGGAAAAACCGTTTGCCGTTACGAAACTGGTCAACTGGAAAGAGAAAACGCAGGAAATCCTGACACCAGAGAATGCCGATGCCTTTCATAAGCTGACCGTAGAGGTTGACGGCAATGTGGCATACGCCTATGTCGACGGCATTCTCGTGGATGCAATTGAAGAGCATGGATTTTTTGGAACGAAAGTATCAGGCCGCCAGCTGAATCCGAGAGGAAATAACGATGTGCTGCCGTATCCGAGACTGAATGAGATCGGATTTTATGCAGGAAAAGGGACGACAGGATATTTTAAGAATCTGACTGTAAGAAACGTAAGAAAACCATCCGCGGAAATTATTCGTGAGACGCCGGAAGGACGGCTGGATGGGGGAAAAAGTATCTTTGCGGATCAGATTCCGGTGGAAAACGGATACTTTAAAGTAGAAGACAGCCAGATTACGGCAGATCCGTCCCATCATTCAATTCCAATGCTGCGGTCGTGTATTTCCTGCCAGAAAGAGAAAAAACTGGCATCGGCACGCCTTTATATTACTGCGCGCGGTATCTACGACTGCCGGATCAACGGACAGGAGATCACGAAAGATCTGCTGCGTCCGGGTCTGACACAGTATGACCACAGAATGAACTATCAGACATACGATATCACAGGGCTGATGAAACCGGGCCGAAACGGAATCGGCGTGACGCTGGCATCGGGCTGGTGGAGCGAGGCACAGACCTTTGTGGTGAAGAACTTCAATTACTTTGGAGACAAGGAGAGTCTGCTTGCCAAGGTTGTCATGAAGTACGAGGACGGCAGCCGCGAGGTCTTTGGAACAAATACCGAGGATTGGAAGTATTTCGGAGAAGGTCCTTACCTGTTTTCCAGCTACTTTGCCGGAGAGCAGTACGATGCGCGCCGGGCAGAGGTTTACGAAACTTATTCTCTGCCGGAGTTTGATGACAGCACCTGGGAAAAGCCAGTTGTTGTGGATACCGTCATGATCGAAGAGTTCTGCACGATGCCGGGCTTTGGACGGTCCTGGCCGGCGGTTCATGAGCAGAAGCCGGAATATATCGGTGAGTACGATGCGCCAGTGCGGATTGTGGACCAGAGAACGGCAAAGACGAGAAAAGAGCTGTTCCCGGGTGTGTATCTCTACGATCTGGAACAGGAGATGGCTGGTGTACCGCGGATTACACTGCATGAGAAGGCGGGCACAAAGATCATCATCCGCTATGCGGAGGTGCTTTATCCGGATCTGCCGGAGTATGCCGGAAAAGAAGGCACGATGATGCTGGAAAATTACCGGGATGCGACGAGTACGGATGTTTATATCTGCCGCGGCGGGGAAGAGGTGTTCCAGCCGAAGTTTACCTTCCACGGCTACCGCTATATTGAGATCAGCGGTGTGGAGCATGCGCCGGAGCTGGAAGAAGTAGAGAGTCTTCAGTATTCTTCTGTGACGGAATTCCATGGAAGCCTTACGAGTAGCCATAAACTGCTGAACCGGTTTGCCGAGAATGTTTCCTGGTCACAGAAATGCAACTTTATCAACATTCCGACCGACTGCCCGCAGAGAAATGAGCGCATGGGCTGGGCGGGCGATACGCATATTTTCTGCCATACGGCGCTCAACAACAGCAGCCTGAAGAAATTCTATGAGCGGAACCTGCAGGCGATGTGTGATCTGCAGACACCGGAAGGCCAGTACCCGGAGATTGCACCGGTGGGCGGCGGATTCGGCGGCATTACGTATGAGTGTGCGAGTATTTTTATGGCGTGGGAACTGTATGAGCAGTATGGGGATATCCGCACACTGGAGAAATTTTATCCTGGCATGCAGAAATATATGGACTATATGAAGGATAAGGGTCTGCCGGGAACGAAGGTAAATCCGGCGATCGGACCGCTTGGCGACTGGCTGGCACCGGAAGAGACGGATCTGCTGCTTTTATGGAATGCATTCTATTATAAAGAAGCCGATCTGATGAGCCGGATTGCCGGTGCGCTCGGAAGAACAGAGGAGCAGCATCAGTATGAGGCGCTTGCTGCGAAGGTGAAGAAATTCTGGAATGAGACATTTGTACTTCCGGATTCCGGAAAGACCTGCAATGCGGACGGAACGCTGTGTGATACGCAGTGCTCGTATGCAATTGCACTGTCTTATGGTGTGGCAGAAGACAGAAAGAGAATAGGAGAGCATCTGATCCGAAAGACGAGAGCGATCGGCCATACGGTCGGAACGGGATTCTTTGGAACGGGTATTCTGAACCAGATGCTGACCGAGCAGGGCGCTGTGGAGGATGCCTGGAAGATGATGCTGCAGACGGCATTCCCGTCGTGGCTGTATCCGGTGACCCAGGGAGCGACGACGATCTGGGAGCACTGGGATTCCTACACGAAGGAAAAAGGCTTCGGCGGACAGAATGCGATGAACTCGTTCAATCATTATTCTCTCGGAAGCGTTCTTTCCTGGCTGTATCACACGGGACTTGGTATCCAGAGAGACGAGACAAAACCGGGTTATCAGCACATTCTGCTGAAACCGCAGCCGGGCCCGCTCGAGTTTATGAAAGGTTCCGTAGACAGCCCGTACGGCGTGATTTCTGCCGGATGGGAGCGGAAAGGTGACAAAATAGAGTATCAGGTTACGATTCCGGTCAATACAACGGCAACCCTGTTTAAAAACACGCAGGATCCGGCGGATACCGTGGAACTGGGAAGCGGAACGTATACTTTTATGCTGTAAAAAGAAAACCCGAAAGGCTCCGGCAAAGAAATGGGAGACTTTCGGGCGGAAAGAGAAACGCTGTCGGAGAGAAGAGAACTCCGGCAGCGTTTTCTTTGTCATGTTTATTTTTCGGCAGTCATGTGCAGATGACGTTTGATCGCTTCAAAGCTTTCCTGGCTGATGACATGCTCGATGCGGCAGGCATCTTCCGTGGCGGTCTGCTCATCAACACCAAGGCTCATCAGGCCGCGGGAGAGGAGCTGGTGGCGCTCATAGATCATCTCTGCGATCGCGCGTCCGCTGTCGGTCAGGTAGATGTAGCCTTCCGGCGTTACGCGGATCTGCTCTTTTTCTCTTAAGTTTTTCATGGCAACGCTGACACTTGATTTTTTAAAGCCAAGTTCTTCTGCAATATCAACACCGCGTACAACGGGTTTTTTCTGACTTAAGACTAAAATGGTTTCCAAATAATTTTCTGCGGATTCGTTCGTTTTCAGCAAGATGTTCACCTCGTTTTTCTAAATAGCTGAAGATTCATAAATATATATACATATAGAATAGCATATTTTTCGGAATAGGGCAATGATGGTTTTTGATGGTTTTTCTTAATTTCAGAAAAGTTGTAAGATTTCAGAAAAAAAAGACAATGAGGATAGAAGAAGAAAAGCAAGATAAAAGATGACAGGGGGCAAAAAGAGAGGTAAAATAGGAAAAAACAATGAAATTTAGATGGAGGTTAGGACATACCATGGAACAGGTGATAAAGAAAAGACTGCAGCAGGTGATGGATGCGTCCGTTGCAAAAGGAGAGACACCGGGCTGTCTTCTGATGGTGATCAAAGACGGAGAGGAGCAGGTTTATCTGGAGAGCGGATATGCGGATATCGAAGCAAAAAAGCCGGTTTCCCGCGATAATATTTTCCGCCTCTACTCCATGAGCAAGCCGATTACCGCGACGGCCATGATGATTCTGGTAGAGCGCGGAATCGTCGATCTGGCGGATCCGGTCAGCAAGTATCTGCCGGGCTTCCGGAACCCGGTTGTATGTACAGCGGATGGGAAGATAGAAAAAGCGGAGCGGGAGATCCTTCTGGAGGATATTATGAATATGACATCCGGGCTGACGTACGGCGGAACGGATGAGACGGGACGGCAGACCGATGCACTTTTTCAGGAGGTGATCCACGGACTTAAGGATGGAAAGGTAACATTGAGATACCAGCAAAATGTGGCATAACAGCGGCAAACTTGCTTTGTATATAAAATTTAATAGTGTATAAGCCAAAGGGCGTTTCACTTTTAAGGTGGACGCCCTTTTTTCATACCTATTTTCAAGAGAAAGGAGATCCCCATGGAATTAAACGAAATGGAAAAAAAGCTGCTCTTTCAGGTTGAGGGCGATTATCAGACAAAGATCCTGAATGAAATTTATATGACCGTGCGGTATTCAAATAATTCCGAACAGCGGGAGGCGGCAGAAGGTCTTATGGCAAAACTTCGTGTTCTGTCAAATGCAGAGTGCATGGACTTGGTAAAAGATATTCAGAAGAATTACCGTCTGCCCTATCCAGCCCGGACGATTGGAGAAAAGATCGCCGAGGTCAGACAACAATCAGGTGCAGAAAAATTGAAGGGGCATGACATCATGGCACTTGAACGTTTTGACCCGGAGGTAAGGCACATGATCATTTTTGATGTATTGTCTTACGATTCCCCTGTTGGCGACAAAGGCGATAAGATGCGCTTGTTCCTTACAGATGCCGGCTATCAGAAATTTTTAGAGAGCCAGGAACGGGGCGAAGTGAAACTGAAAAACCATGCGAAGGTCTCTGGCGGTCATCTCCATTATGACCACAGGGATCATGCCTTGTAACGGAATAGTCGAAGAAAGGAGGCGATACAATGGCAGTATTCCGTGTAGAGAAAACAAAGGACTTTACGATAATGAGCAATCACCATCTGCGCAATACGGAGTTGTCCTTAAAGGCAAAGGGGCTTTTATCACTTATGTTGTCGCTGCCGGAAGATTGGGATTATACCACGAAAGGACTCGCCCATATCTGCAAGGACGGTGTGGATTCTATCACTACTGCCCTGAAGGAACTGGAGCGGCATGGTTATCTCACCAGGCAGCGCCTCCGCTATGATAACGGGCAGTTGGGAGACATTGAATATACGATCCATGAGCAGCCTGTAAGCACCGAAAACACAGGGCTTTCACCTAAACGGGAAAATCCAAGACAGGTAAAACCTGAACAGGCAAAACCTAAACAGGCGGAACCTGAACAGGCAAATCCGGTACAATTAAATACTAATCCATTAAAAACAAAAAAATCAAAAAAAGATAAATCAATAACTTATCCATCAATCTATCCGGCAGAGCCGGAAGCGGCAAGCCGCACGGATGGGATGGATCGGATAGAGCTGATAGAAGCCTATCGTGAAATCATCAAAGAAAATATCGAATATGACTTACTGGTCTTACGGTATGGCAGGGAACGTCTGGACGAAACCCTTGAACTTATGCTTGAAGTGATTTTGTCGAAACGCCCTTACATACGCATCGCCGGAGATGATTTTCCGCGGGAGATCGTCAAGAGCCGGTTCCTGAAGATCAATTCCGGTCACTTAGAGTATGTCTTTGACTGTATCGACAAGAACACGACGAAGGTCGGAAATATCAAAGCATATCTGCTGGCGGCGCTGTATAATGCCCCGGCTACAATGGACAGCTATTACCGTGCCGAGGTCAATCACGATCTGTACGGCTGTTAGGCACCTTTGGGTGTCTTTTTTCATTCCATCACAGGAAGGAGGCAAAGCACGATGAAAAGAATCACTGTGCCGGTACAATGCCCGGCGTAACCAAAGAACAGATTCAGGCAGCGCGGGAAGCTGATCTGTTTACTTACCTGCAGTTCCATGAACCGGTGTGCTGAAACGGGATGGACCTAATTTCCGGCATAAGGAACATGACAGTCTGGTATATGTGACCGGGAAAAGGTACTGGTACTGGAACAGCCGTGGACGGAGTATCAATGCGCTGGACTACCTGATCCAGATTCGGGGATATGGTCTTGTGGATGCGGTTCATGCTCTGGTAGGTGGCGAAATCCGACATACACCGGCTTACCGAAGTACGGCAGAAATACAGGTATCAAAAGAACCGGAAAAGAAAGCATTCTCTCTCCCCTGGGCCAGACGTTGCGCGACCGCTGCGGTCTCCTATTTGCAGAAACGGGGAATCAGCTCAGAAGTCATTCGCCAGTGTTTACAAGCCGGGATTTTTTACGAAGCCCGGTATCATGGAGAACCGGTTTGTGTATTTGTAGGGAAAGATGATTCCGGGAAAGCGAAGTTCGCCTGTATGCGCAGTATCGGCGGCAATCTCAAAAAGGATGTCTATGGCAGCGACAAAGGATATAACTTTTGTTATCCCCCGCAAAGTCCGGGTAGCCGGCATGTGGCAGTCTTTGAAGCTCCTATTGATGCGCTTTCCCATGCAACGCTTCAAGAGCTGGAGGGATGGAAATGGAATGGTTACCGCTTGTCTTTGGGAGGTACTTCCCATGTGGCGCTGACTTCTTTTCTGGAACGCCACCCGGAGATCCGGCGTGTTACCCTTTATATGGACCACGATCTTGCCGGATTTGTCAATGCCCGGAAAATCAAGACCATGCTCCACGAGGATAAACGTTTCCGTCATATCCGGGTAAGTGTCAACCCTCCCCGGATGGGAAAAGATTACAATGAAAAATTGCTGGAGGTTCGGGAACAACTGCAAACCAGCCAGCACCAACGCCGCCCAAAAGAGGCGGCTGTTTCAATTTAGGGAGGATTTCAACATGAATGGATCTCAACAGATCTGCTTTACAGACAGCGCCGGAAAAGCGCTGTTTTCTATTCCTGACAATGGTTTACTTTGCCTGTTCTATGGAAACGGGGACAGGCATTTTGCTGTTTGCCATCGTCTGGATGACACCCATGCAGAAATTAACGGGGTAAATTATTCGATGCCGGACTTTGCCAAAAGGATGAAACACAACCAGATCGGCTTTGCCCCGGCATAGGGCTGGAAAACAAATAACAGGAGGATTTGAAAATGAAAAAAATTGAAAATACCGCTTTGCAGATGATTGCCGAGGCTTCCCGGTGTCCAGACTACGGCCCCGATATGGTTAAATCGCTGATGAAAAAGCTGGACATGAACGAAAAGGGCTTTGCGCTTTTGATGAATGTTGCCCCATCCACAGTGCGTCTTTGGACCAGCGGAGCTGCACAGCCCTGCGGCACAGCAAAACGCCTCATGCAGATTTATGAAACCGGTCCGGAGATTGTTGGCAAGATTGCCAGAGGGCAGCTACCGGCAGATGGGAGGGATTGATGAATGACGGAGACAGATAGCCAGCCGATTGCGGAAAATGAGCAGGTCAAAGAGCTGCTTGCTCTCCTAAAAGACAACAATACACCGGGATATGAAGAATTTGCCAAGCTAATCGAGCATGTGACCGGGATGGAGCAGCGTCTTTTGGAGGCAACCGAGGAACTAAAGGCAGTGCGTCAGGAAATGCAGGGATTACAGAACCATTCCCTGAAAGATACTCTCCAAAAGAGCTGTAAAGCTATGGAGATGAATATTTCCGTTATGCGTCACCGTCTTTCCGAACTCAAAGGCCAGATCATAAACGGGTGCAGGAATATCCTTGCCGATTTCAGGGAACGAGGTACTGTTGCTTTGAATGGGATCACACAGTTTTTACATGTCAGACCGGTGTTGGAGTCCATTCAAAGTGCAGCAGAAAAAAGTATGCAGGCCAACAACAGGGCTGTTGCCAGAATTGACGCTTTCAGTACGGAATATCACGAAATGGAGCGGCATCTCAAAAATATGGGCCGTGCTATTCAAGGAAAACCTGCGGAGACAGACGCAAAAGAAAATGGAAAGATTGCCAGGGTGTTCAAAGGTGCTTTCAAAGTGGAGGGCGCTCTTATATCCTCCATTAACCGTAATGCGGAGTGGGCACTTAATACCCTTGCCCGGTTGGAACAGACTGCGGAAAGGCGCCCTTCTGTTTTGGAAGCAATGCGGGAACAGGCAGCAAAAACGGAACCGGCAAAAAAGCAGCCGGCATCTTCCCATGATAAGGAAAGCCGGTAATTGTCAGGTTCACATGAAAGGAGGAATTTGATTGAATCAGGAACCACTACCGCAGATTCATTTGATCCGTGATACAGACTTATCCGTCTTTGCGTATGAGCTTCATATTTTTGCCGGAGATTTTCTTAGGGAATGCGAATTTAATATGCGTTCTCTGGCGACAAATACCGGGGCTGATTCCATTGCCATCATGGGGAAAAATCACATGTGGCTTTCCGACGCCTTGTTTGCTTATTGTTCTACGGCAGACCTTCATCAAATGATCTTAACAACGGAGTTTATCGGAGCGAGGGCTTTCCTGTTTCATACGGATCGCAGAGAGGGCGGTCACTTGTACGGAGATGTCCTGATGATGGATTTAGACACGCTGCAGCAGGATATAAAAAGAAATATCCTCTATCCTTGCAGCGTCAATATCGAACGCAAAGATGGTTCAGCGGCTACGGTCAGCCTGAAAGAATGGACTGAAATGGAGCTTTACGAAAAAGATGCTCTGAAAAGTTGGGGATTTTCTTATGCCCCAAATCAAGTTACGGAATGGCAGTACCACTATTCCACGATGTTCAGACAGTGGATGGATATGGCATTTTGTTATATGCCCCAGGATTTAGAAGAACGCCTGAATATGCAATATATGGAGGCAGCCCAGAACCCGGATATGGATAAGTACCGCATACCACAGGGAACGGCAAAACAGATGCTTCTTTATGACGAAGCCCCTGTGTATCGCCTTCTTCCATCCGGTTCGGAGAAAATTGCGCCCATTGCGGCAGTCTCTACGGACCTGTGGTATGAAAATTACCGGGAGTTTGCCATTGCACCGGAGGATTTAGGCGCTCTGGACAAACTGATCCGCAGGGAAACTGACCGGCTCACAGGAAACCTCCCACAACTTCTCAAAAACGAAGAACGCCGCCCTGCCCCGGAGCGATAAGAATTCTACACAGACTGGAGGTGATGAAGATTGGCAAGAGTGCATGAAGATTTTGGCGAAAAGATCGGCGGTGCGAAAAAAGACCTGTGGAAAGACCGCGGGCTGTATGCGGATGATCTGGAAGCCATGAATGAGCGCGAAGCCGAAAAATTTGTGAAAAAGGATAATGTCTGGAAAAAGCCGGACTATGCAGCCATGCTGGAGGAAGGGATTCCTCTTGGCGTGGTCTATTTTATCAAAAAAGCGAGGGACGGCTTAAACGCTTCCCCTCAGTATTACCGCACGGATGACACCCCGGAAAAACGGACCGCGAGACAAAAGGAATATATAAAAACAGTCCGGGAATTGCAGACAGTGCTTTCAGATGTCCGTACTGTGGAGGATGCCATAAGAGCCTATGACCGCTTTTTCGCTGACAATGGATACTTAGAAAAGGTACAGGGCTGGGGAAGCGGAATCCATTACCGGGCAACGAAAAAGGGACAGGACAATCCCGTGATCACAAACAAATTGTCCAATACCATGCTGATCCGCTCGGCTGAATATTTTGAGCGCAACTTTGCTCAGAAAGCAAAAAAGGAACAGTTTTGTGTTTCCAAAGAGCAGAAAATACCGAAAGGTTATGCGATCCACTTCAACGACGGGAAACAGACCTATTCTAAAAATGGGGACTGGAAACCCGGTACCTACTATGTGACAAAAGGCTATTCGATCCTGCGGACCAATTTTGAGACCAAAGAAGCTGCCCTGAAATGGGTGCAGGAACTTGCCAAAGGCAGGAACAAAAACGGAAAGATCCGTTTTGTCCCTCCACAGCTTGCCCATGTCAAACGTACCGGACCGGATTATCGGAATGGCGTGGAGATCACCGGACAGCATTATCTTGATACCTTTGGGTTCCGCGGCGGTGAGTTTGGAAACTGGATGAACCAGAACGACCGGCAGACCTCCCTTAACATGGGATTTGAAGCACTAAAGGATCTGGCGTCAGCCCTTAAGATCAGCGATAAAGATATTGCTTATCAGGGAACACTTGCTATCGCTTTTGGTGCAAGAGGCAGTGGCAATGCTGCAGCTCATTATGAACCTTTGCGTACAGTCATCAATCTTACAAAAATGCACGGGGCCGGTTCCCTGGCACATGAATGGTGGCATGGACTTGACGATTATCTTGGTACAAAGATGGGAGCAAAAGGGATGCTGTCAGAACAGCTCCACCTCTATGCGCCGTTCCAAAAACTCATTGACACCATGAAATATAAACCGGAAACACCGGAACAGGCAGCAAAGCGCACGGAAGCACAAACAGAACGCACCCGGAAAAATGCGGCAGGCTGGCTGGATTCCTCGGTTCTTGCCTCCCTGAAACGGTATGGCAATGAGGAACAGATGGAAACCTACGCAGTCTTGCGGGAAGCATTTTTGTCCGGCGAACCCGGCTCTGTGGAACAGATCAGCGCATTTAAGAAGAATGTTACCGGCCGGGTAATTCCCAAAAGTGAACGGGAACGGCTGGAAATTTTTGAGCGTATGCTTTCCGGGATGCAGGCGCAGGAAGCTCCGCAGATTGGACGGACGGAAACTGATTTTTACCGTAATTCGGTACGCATGGGAAAAGAATGTGAAAAAGACGGCGGTTATTGGGACAGCAATGTGGAAATGACAGCCAGAGCCTTTGCCTGTTATATCAAGGACAAACTGCCCTACACATCGGATTATCTGGCAGGCCATGCCGACTGTGCCCTTACCCTGGTTTCCGGTAAAGACGGAGAAATGGAGGTATTGAACGCCTTCCCTGTGGGGGAAGAACGCCGTGCGATCAACGCTGTTTTTGACGAGATCATTCAGGATTTGAAACGGGAACAGCTATTGACCCATGCCGATGTAACGCTTCCCCTCTCTGTTTCTGAACTTCGTGAGGCAGCGGACGGCCAGCTATCCATGTTCGGCGTCGGCCGTCCTTCCGTGATGGATCAGCTTGCGGCAAACAGACCGGCAGATAAAAAATCACCGGCACAGACGGTTTCCAGAAAAAACCATGAGCCGGAAATATAGCAGGAGATGAACAGCATTTTGGAAGAAAACAGGGATTACCATGCCTACCGGTATGGCGACCACTTGACGCCGGGATCAGAGCTTAAAATTGAACACAGCGTAGTTTGTGAAAATGTGGATATTTCTACTCTGATCACAATGGGAACAGATAGCCTGGAAGCCATGCGCCAGGGAAGTATCGACGGGGAGCAGAAAGCCTATGAAATCGTGGTGACTGCCGCAAAACAGTGGGAACAGCAGGCAGCGGCAACACAGACGATCAACCGGGCTTTGGAATATCTTCGTACACCTGAGATTGAACATACCGGCAATCAGTGGAAAGACACCGATAACTGGAGGGCGGATCAGAAAATCAGCAACCGGGTCTATCAGATGACCTGCAGCATTTGGGAAGATACGAAATATGACAGGGAAACAAAACAGAGTATTCCGGTTGCCTGGTATGTGACATGGGAAGTCCGTATTCATTCCCCGAAGCAGGGATATGGAGAAAAGATTGCCGGACAAAACCAGAAACGATATACAGATAAGAATGCAGCCATAAAATACTTGGACGGGCGGAAGAAAGCCTATTCCCATTTATTCACGGAAATTTCCCCGCCAATTCCGAAAGAATATGAGCGTCATTTTATGGTTCACGGCACTCTCTTACCTGGTTATACGGTTGAGGGACTGGAACAGACCAAAACGGAACATGCCGCCGCCGAGGTTTCGGAGGGCGGTATTTTTACGCCCCAAAACCAGGAGAAGCCTTCCGTCCTGGGGAAGCTCTCTGTGGCAAAAACCCAGGAAAAAACGCCAGCCGCTCCCGGTATGGCAATGAAAAAGAAGGAGGATATACAGTTATGAAAGTGTTAATGGTAGAGCCGGGCAAGTCCCCTTATGCTGCGGAGATTGAAAGCGGTCTGAAATCTTTGCAGGCGGCAGTGGGTGGAGACATTCAGGCGGTCTATCCGTATGAGGACCCGGTGGCTCTGATCTGCAATGATGAAGGCAAGCTGATGGGACTGCCTCTGAACCGGGCTCTCTTTGATGATGACGGCCACGTTTATGATATTGTGTCCGGGAATTTTCTGATCGTTGGTCTTGGCGAGGAAGATTTTACAGACCTTTCCCCGGATCTGATGGAGAAATACGGGGAGCAGTTTAAGTACCCTGAAAAATTTGCAAGGATTGCCGGCGAGATTATTGCAGTCAAACAGCCTGCCACCAACGAACACAGGGAAAAACCGATGATGCACCATTCCGGCCCGGATTTGTAGAAAGAAAGGAGCCAATTATGTTAATGGCAGTAAATGAACCTTATGCCCTTATGGTGCAGCCGGACGATATTCTGATCTCTCCCCGTGAGGTAGATGAACATTTCGGGACGATGGTATGCTTCCATCCCCGCTATGCGCTGGGCGACCATCACAACTATATGGACAAAGATGACTTCCTGCGGGAAATGTATTTAGATACCGTAGGACATGATGAAGCCGGCATGAAACGCTATGAACGGATGGTAAACATTGTAAGCAGCCGTTTCCGGCATGGACCAAAGACAGAGGAACGGGCGATCGATGAAGCAATGCAGAAAGTAATTTCGGAAAAGTATCTGATGCTCCCCCTCTATCTCTACGACCACTCCGGTCTTGCCATGAGTACAGAAAGTTTCTCAGGCAGGGCTCCTCATGCAGAATGGGACAGCGGACAGGTCGGCTGGATCTATGTTTCCAAAGAAGATGCCCTAAGGGAATTTGACGCTGACAAGATGACCGGTGCTATCCGTCAGAAAGCAGACGCACTGATGCGCAGCGAAGTCGCTGCTTACGATTCCTATCTGCGTGGCGAATGTTATGGGTTTGAGCTTTATAAAAACGGGGAGCTGTCGGATAGCTGCTGGGGCTTTATGGGTAACTTTTCCGATGTGTTGAAAGATATGGCGGAATACCTCCCGGATGAGTGCAAAGGGATGGTCGATCATCTGGAGGAACAGGAACGCCCGGCTACGATCATCAAGACGCTTTTGAAACATGCTAAAATTCAGGTCGATCAGGCAGCAAAAGCCTTTGAACACGCTTCCCGACAGCAGGTTCTTGGGGAAAGCCGGTAAAAAGTTATTTCCATATTATAAATACCGATTTTATCAGAAAGGAGGATGCTCTTGCAGGAAGATCTCGAACAACGAACGGTTTCTGTTTCTATACAGGCAGCAAAACTGTCAGGGCGGGTACTGCGTGCGGCTATTGCTGCGGTACTCCAAAAGATGGAACAGGAACGCACAATGCCAAAAGTCGGGCGCAACAGCATGAAGCGGCTGACTTATAAAGACCCCGGAGCCAATACCATTGAAGTTTCAGGGCGAATCCGCTCTTTTGAACGGTATGCCAGAAAACATCAGGTACGCTACCATATAGAAAAGGAACTTGGGACCGATCCCCCAAAATGGACGGTATATTTCAAGGCAAACCAGGCGGATGCACTGACGGCAGCTTTTAAGGAATATACAAAGAAAGACCTTACACGCAGCAGCAGACCGTCGCTGCTTACACAGCTTCATAAGTTCAAAGAACTGGCACAGTCGCTTGGTCGTGACCGTGTAAAGAACAAAGAACACGGAGGACCGGAACGATGAAGATCGATGCAGAAACACTGAAAAAACAGGTCATTCTCCATCTTCCGTATCTTCTGTTTCTTCTGGTATTTGCCAAGCTGGGCGAGGCGGTGCGTCTGGCTCCTGGAGCAGACGCTTCCCAAAAGCTGTTAGGACTGTCTGAAGGCTTTGCCCTTGCGTTTCAGAATATGTGGCCGGGGGCGGCAATGGACTGGCTGATCGGTTTATGCGGTGCAGCCATTATGCGGCTGGCAGTCTATCTTAGAGGGAAAGACGCTAAGAAATACCGCAAAAATGTGGAATACGGTTCAGCCCGTTGGGGAAATAAAGCCGATATTGCCCCGTTTATGGACCCAAAGCCGGAAAACAATATCATTCTTACCCAAAGTGAAGGACTAATGTTAAACGGAAGGCCCAAAAATCCGGCCAATGCAAGAAATAAAAATGTACTGGTAGTCGGAGGATCAGGTTCGGGAAAAACGCGCTTTTTCATCAAGCCCAATCTGATGCAAATGCACAGTTCCTACGTCGTCACCGATCCGAAAGGTACAGTTCTTGTGGAATGCGGAAAGATGTTGCAGCGAGGCACGCCAAAGCTGGACAAGGACGGAAAGCCTGTGCGTAATGAAAAAGGAAAGATCATCTATGAGCCCTATAAAATACGGGTATTCAATACGATCAATTTTCAGAAAAGTATGCACTTTAACCCATTCGCCTACATTCACTCCGAGAAAGATATTTTGAAGATCGTCACGACTCTGATCGCCAATACCAAAGGCGAAGGAAAAGCCGGAGACGATTTCTGGGTCAAGGCAGAAACCCTGCTCTATACGGCACTGATCGGATATATCTATTATGAGGCTCCGGCAAACGAACAGAACTTTGCCACACTGGTAGAAATGCTGAACGCAATGGAAGTCCGTGAGGATGATGAGTCGTTCAAAAATGCCGTTGATCTTCTCTTTGACGCGCTGGAACAGAAAGACCCGGATCATTTTGCCCTGCGTCAATATAAGAAATATAAGCTCGCTGCCGGTGTTGTATGCTCTAAAAGACTTCTTAATCAAGCGGTTGGGAAGTCTCTTAGAACACACAACCTAAAACCGAAGAAAGGAGCGCAAGTTATGAGAAAAAATGAGAAAATCACAGCTCTGTACGAACGACTGAGCCGTGATGACTTTGGCAAAGATGATGACCAGCAGCGTGAGAGCAACTCTATTTCCAATCAAAAGGCTATGTTGGAGGAGTTCGCCGCACGGCAGGGCTTTACAAACATTGTCCATTTCACGGACGATGGCATTAGCGGCACTTGCTTTGACCGTCCCGGATTTCTGGCAATGATGAAAGAGGTTGAAGCCGGAAATGTGGAGTATCTGTGTATCAAGGACATGAGCCGCATGGGTCGTGACTATCTGAAAGTCGGTCAGATTATGGAAATCCTGCGTCAGCGTGGCGTTCGCCTTATCGCCATCAATGACGGTGTGGACAGTGCCAGAGGAGACGATGATTTTACCCCTTTCCGCAACATTATGAACGAGTATTACGCCAGAGACACCAGCCGTAAAATCCGTTCCACTTTCCAGTCAAAAGGCAAGTCCGGCAAGCACCTCACAGGCACGGTCATTTACGGCTATCTCTGGAACGAAGCCAGAGACCAATGGTTGGTTGACCCCGAAGCCGCAGAGGTGGTAAAGCGCATTTTTGCCATGACGATTGAGGGCTACGGTCCGTATCAGATCGCCAGCAAACTGAAAGAAGAAAAAGTCCTCATTCCGTCTGCTTACCTTGCCCAACACGGCGAGGGCGTGAACAAAAACAAGACTTTCAAAGATGTGTACGGCTGGGGTTCTTCCACCATCTGCAACATTCTTGAAAAGCGTGAGTATCTGGGACACACCATCAATTTCAAGACCCGAAAGCACTTCAAGGACAAGAAAAGCCATTATGTCCCGGAGGACGAATGGACAATTTTCGAGAATACCCATGAGCCTATCATTGACCAGCAGACCTTTGACCTTGTGCAGAAAATCCGTGGGAATGTCAGACGCTACCCGGACGGCTGGGGCGAAGCGGCTCCCCTCACAGGCTTGCTTTATTGTGCCGATTGCGGCGGCAAGATGTATGTCCACCGTACCAACAACGGCAAGCGTATTTCTCAATATACCTGTTCCCAATACAGCAAAGTCCCAGTTGGAAAGCTCTGCACGACACAGCACCGTATCAATGAAGATGTGGTACTGTCTCTTGTCTCTGAAATGCTGAAAGCCATTGCCGAGTATGCCAAGCATGACCGAGCCGAGTTTGTCCGTGTGGTGCAGGAAGCGCAGTCCAGCCAGCAGACGGCAGAGGTCAGGAAGCAGCGGACACGCCTTGCCACAGCAAAGCAGAGAGTTTCCGAGCTGGAAGTCCTGCTCTGCAAAATCTATGAGGACAACATTTTAGGCAAGCTGTCCGACAGCAGATACGCCACTCTGGACGCTCAATACGAAAAGGAACAGTCCGAGCTTACCGCTGAAATCTCTGTTCTGGAAAAGGCTGTCAAGAGCTATGAGAAGCACGAAAAGGACGCTGACCGTTTTATCGCTCTGATTGACAAGTACGAGAACTTCGACAAGCTGACCATTGCTATGCTCAACGAGTTTATCGAGAAAATCCTTGTGCATGAGCGTGACCGCAAAGGCAGTATACAGACCACACAGGAGGTCGAGATTTACTTCAATTTTGTCGGGCGATTTGTTCCCCCGGCGTTTGGAGAAGTGGAGCTGACCCCGGAAGAATTAGAGGAAATCCGCAAACGTGAGGAACGCAAGGACAGGCTTCATCAGAACTACTTGAAGCGGAAAGCCAGCGGAGCGCAGAAGCGATACGAGGACAAAATCAAGAAGCGGAAAAAGGCAGAAATCGAAGCCAAGAAAGCCGCCATTCGTGCGGAGGATATTGCAAAGGGCGTGTTCGTCCCGGTCAGCAGTTTACCGCAGAGAGAGCCGATGAAAGGAGTACAAACAGCATGAATATCACTTACACACAGAACGGCGATTATCTTATCCCGAACATCATTATCCGCAAGACCAAGCCCCTCGGGCACTACGGCAGACTCCGCAAAGCGTATCTGGAAATGCACCGTCCGATACTGTTCAATGAGCTGGTACTATCCGACAAGCTCTTTGAACATTGCACCGAGATTGACGAAGCGGCACGAAATCGCATGGAGCTGATCGTGCGGTCACTGGTAGAGCAAAACGGCGTGACCGAGCAACTGAAAGCCGAAAACCAAATGGAATGGGTGCGGCAGATGAACGCTTGCAAGGCACAGGCAGAGGAGATTGTGAAGTTTGAGCTGATTTATGACTGATACTGAGAGCGCCCGGACGAAAAATGTTCGGGCGCTCAAACGCTTGAACAAACTGTAACTTTTTCAAGGAGTCTATTGACTAAGGCACCGAGTATGAGTATAATTAGTTCTGCTACTTAGCAACGCTAATCAGCAGAACTAAAGTGTGGTGAAGATTATGGATAACAAATATGTGCAACAATTCAAAAAAGGCTCTCTTGAAATGATACTATTATCCTTAATCGGGCGCAAAGAGACCTATGGCTATGAAATAATCACAGAGTTAAATAGCAGTGCATCTGTCTTAGGATATGCAAAAGAGGGAACGATTTACCCTATTCTGTATCGCTTACAAGAAGCGGAACTAATTCAATGTCGTTTAGCACCAGCGGCTGCTAATGGCGGATCAAAAAAATATTACTCCCTTACTCTTAAAGGAAAGGAAGTTTTACAGGAATTGATTACGTTTTGGTCCAGCTATACGGATTGTGTAAATAGCTTTATCGCCACCTATCAACAAACGGAGGTCTCAGAATGAAGGAGCAATACATAAGGCAGGTTGAAAAGGAATTAAATTTATCACGCAAAGCCAAAACCGAGGTTGTGCGTGACTTGAATGAAATATTTAATTCTGCCGTGGAGCATGGAGAAACTGAACAACAGGTAATCGAAAGGCTTGGAACGCCGCAAGAATTTGCTAACAGCACAGCAGAACAGTTTGGAATTGATAATTCCGTCCCAAAGAAACGGAAATGGATCATTTCAAGTGTCATTTCCCTTGTGGTAGCTATTGTTGCTTTTTTAATTTATGCTACTGCAAAGTCTGGTAAAGTGCCGGAAGGAGCAATCGGGCAAGCAGACGCAATGACAAACATTCAGGTTAATGGTGATTTTATTTTTGATGCTTCTCAAATTATTTTATTGGTTGGCATAATCGCTTTTGTATTTGCCACAATTCAGATTATCAGAGCTGTCCACAACAATAGGAGGTAACTATGAAAAGATTTATTCCGGGAATTGCAATTTTGCTTATATTGTCATTGACTGCTTGCTCCGCCCCAAAAACACCACCCAAAGACACAGGAGACGCAAGCAATTCGCAATCTGAAGGTATTATTAGGCTTGATGAGGGAGAATGGCCAGTCAATGAATATACTGAGGGACTTCCCGTTCCAACTGGCACAGTTGCATGGGCTATGCTTGATACAGAACACGGAAATTTCAGTATCAGTATTGCAGGTATAGACGAAAACGACTATGATAACTACATGGAACTTTTGATACAAGAGGGCTTTTCAGTAGTTGAGAATGTGTCAGAGAAAATCAAAGGAGAAAACTATGTTTCTGTCGGGACACTCCTATCAAATGGAGAAAAAGGTTTAAGTATCAGCTATATACCTGATAATTTAACAATTTATGTTTCATTTGAAAAATGAGAGCGTGCAATAAACAGCGAAGCAAAATCCCTTTAGGAACTAAAGGGCGCACTTCTATACTCTCCTATCGGGAGTATCGTGCGTCCTGCGGAGCTTCATTCCCGGTCAGCAGAAGAAAACTGCTCGACCGAGAATGTTGCGTCACTTCGTTCCGTCAAGGTGGCTACACCCCCTTGCGCCGCTAAAGCGGCTATCCCCTGTGGACTTGCCGTCCGCAAACAGCATAAAATGCTGTTCGCCGCCAGCAAGTTTGAAAAACTGAATACCGAAAAACTGACCGTTGACTGGTCGCACTATGCGAAAAGTTGACGGTCTTTTTTTATCCCCAAAATCAAAAAAGGAGGTCAATCACAATGACAAAAACGAAAACCCTTGAACAGCTCCGAGCCGAAAAGGAACGAGCCGAGACGCAGCTTTTACAGGAACAGCACAAGCTCAACCGTCTTGAGAACAGAAAGAAGTATCTGGAGAAAGGCGAAAGGCAGAAACGCACCCATCGTCTTTGCAATCTGGGCGGCACGATTGAGAGCCTTGCCCCGGAGGTCAAAGATCTCACACGCACCGAAATGACAGAGCTGATGGAACACATCTTTTCCCTGTCCGAAGTCCAGCGAGCCGTCCGTCACATGGCGATTACCCATATCAGCCAAGCAAACAGAGAAAAGGAGTTGAAAGCCGATGGCACTATTTCATCTGAGCGTCACGCAGACTAAGCGAAGCGCAGGACAGTCCGCTATTGCTTCTGCCGCCTACCGTGCCGGGGAGCGATTGTATAGCGAGTATTACGGCGAATACAGCGACTACACCCGCAAGGGCGGCGTGATCTGCTCTGACATTCTCCTGCCGTCCCATGCACCGCCCGAATACGCAGACCGCCAGACCCTATGGAACGCCGTGGAAAAAGCCGAGCGTGGAAAGAACGCCCAGCTTGCATACAGCTTTGACATTGCCTTGCAGAATGAATTTTCCCTTGAGGAAAACATCGCTCTTGCAAGGCAATTTTTGTTGGAGAACTTTGTGAGCCGGGGCATGGTAGTTGACTTCGCCGTACACCAGCCAGACCGGGAGGACGGCGGCATACCAAACCCGCATTTTCATGTGCTTTGCCCCATCCGCCCCATCGAGCAGAACGGCAAATGGGGACTAAAGCAACGCCGGGTGTATGAGCTGGACGAGGACGGCAACCGTATCCGGGACGCAGACGGGAAGTTTGTGTTCAACGCCGTTCCCACTACCGACTGGGGCATTCCCGAAACGCTGGAATACTGGCGGCAGACATGGGCGGAGCTATGCAACGCCAAGTTTGCGGAAAAGGGGCTTGACGTTCGTATCGACCACCGAAGCTATGAGCGTCAGGGCGTGGAGCTTCTTCCCACCGTCCACGAGGGCGCAACCGTCCGGGCAATGGAGAAGAAAGGCATACGCACCGAGAAGGGCGAGTTCAACCGCTGGATCAAGGCAACCAATGCCGTTATCCGGGACATCAAGAAGAAAATCGCTCTCCTGTTCGATTGGATTGCCGAAGCAAAAGCAGAGCTTGCCAAGCCGCAGGCACCCGACCTTGTTTCTCTGCTGAACGCCTATTACACCCAGCGCAGAGCCGGGGCGTATTCGCAGAAAGGCAAGGTCAGCAATCTAAAGGAGATGAACGAGACTTTCAATTATCTCCGGGCAAACGGCATTTACTCCCTTGAAGATTTGGAAAGCCGTGTCAGCGAACACAGTGCTGCCACAGAGAGCTTGAAGAAAACGCTGGACGAACAGACTGCCCGAATGAAAGCAATTAAGCAGCTCTATGACAGCTCCGCTGCTTTCCAGAGCTTGAAGCCTGTCTATGACGGCTTGCAGAAAATCAAGTTTGAGAAGCCCAGAGCCAAGTACAAGGCAGAGCATGAAGCGGAACTGAAACAGTTCTACGCCGCCAGACGAAAGCTGACCGGGGAGTTCCCAGACGGCAAGGTGGATATGAAAAAGCTGTCCGACGAGTATGACGAGCTGGAACAGGCGCACAACACCACCTATGGCGAGTTTAAGACCGTCAGAGACGATTTACACCGCCTTTGGAAGGTCAAGTCATGTGTAGATACTGCCGCCCGATTTAACGAGCGCACAGAGGAACAAAAGCTCCAAAATCGACCCCAAACACGACACAAAAAGGAGGATATGACACGATGAAAAAATACGACTGGAAGAACGAGTACAACCCCATCCGCAGAACGGCAAAACGCCTTTTGAGCGGAGAAGCTTTGACCGATGGCAGACCGCTTTCCGACCTGATCGAGCTGGACGAACACACCCGGAAATGCCTTGCCTTTGAAGCCACCCTCACCGACCGCCAGATTGATATGTTGCAGGAGCTGGGCTATCTGCCTGTTATCATGAGACAGTACGGCGAGGAATGTGCGAACTGCCCCTACACGCTGGACGAGCGTGAGCATGGCATTTGCAGACGATGCGCTGTTTTCAAGAAGTAAGGAGGACGCCCATGCAGTACACCCAAGCACAGATCGACCGGGCAAATGCCGTCAGTTTGGAAGATTTTCTCCGCACACAGGGAGAGACGCTTATCAAAAGCGGACGGGAATACCGCTGGAAAGAACATGACAGCCTGACCGTCCGGGGAAACAAGTGGTTTCGCCACAGCCAGAGCAAGGGCGGCTATCCCATTGATTTTGTCATGGAGTTTTACGGCAAGTCCTTTCCCGAAGCTGTCCAGCTCTTAACCGGCGAAAGCGGTGAGGGACAGAGCGAAGCCAGCACAGCACCGCCCACAGCGTTTCACTTGCCCTTGCACAACAGGACAGCCGACAGAGCAATCCAATATCTCACAGAAAGCCGAGGTCTCAACAAAACGCTTGTTGAGGCTTTTCTTCTTTCCGGGGATATTTACGAGGACGCAAAGCGGCACAATGTTGTGTTTGTCGGCAGAGACCGAAGCGGTACACCGAGATACGCCCATGTGCGAGGAACGGCAGACCCATTCAGACAGGACATTGCCGGGTCTGACAAATCCTATCCGTTCCGACACGAGGGTAATGGCAATCAGCTCTTTGTCTTTGAAGCGCCGATTGACCTGTTATCGTTTATCTGCCTTTATCCGCAGGATTGGCAGACAAGAAATTATCTTGCCCTGGGCGGCGTTTCTGGCAAAGCCCTTGACCGTTTTCTTTCTGAGCGCAAGGACACCCAAAAAGTGTTCCTCTGCCTTGACAGCGACACCGCAGGAAATGAAGCCTGCACACGACTGGCACAGTCCATTCCCGGCGAGATCGCCGTCATTCGCCTTGTCCCGGCAAGGAAAGACTGGAACGATGTTCTCCGTCAGCAAGCGGATATTCCAAACCGCAAATTCATAGCCGAGACAATCACGCTGCGAGAGCTGCCCACCGCCCAGCCTGTCCCAATGCTCCGTATGGCTGATGTGGAGCTGACGAGCGTGGAATGGCTATGGTTTCCCTATATCCCATTTGGAAAGCTGACAATTATCCAGGGCAATCCCGGCGAGGGCAAGACCTACTTTGCCATGCGCCTTGCGGCGGCTTGCACCAATCGAAAGCCTTTGCCCGGTATGGAGACACTTGAGCCTTTCAATATCATCTATCAAACTGCCGAGGACGGTCTGGGCGATACCGTCAAGCCCCGACTGATAGAAGCGGACGCAGACCTTGAACGAGTGCTTGTCATTGATGACAGGGACGCACCTCTGACCCTTGCCGATGAGCGCATAGCAAGGGCAATCCGTGAGAACAACGCAAGGCTTGTTATCATTGACCCGGTACAGGCGTTTCTGGGCGCAGATGTGGACATGAACCGGGCAAATGAAGTCCGTCCCATCTTCCGCAGTCTGGGAGACATTGCACAGGCTACTGGGTGCGCTATCGTGCTGATTGGACACCTGAACAAAGCCGCAGGAACGCAAAGCACCTACCGGGGATTAGGGTCTATCGACATTACGGCGGCAGTCCGCAGTCTGCTCTTTATCGGCAAGCTGAAGGACAGCCCCACAATGAGGGCGCTTATCCATGAGAAAAGCTCCCTTGCGCCGCCCGGACAGTCCCTTGCCTTTTCTCTGGGAGACGAGAAAGGCTTTGAGTGGATAGGAGCTTATGACATTACCGCTGACGAGCTTCTTGCTGGGACGGACTCCGGCAAGACCGAGAGTAAGACCGCACAGGCGCAAATGCTCATTCTGGAACTGCTTGCGGACGGAAAGCGTATGCCGAGCGCAGAGCTGGAAAAAGCGGTCAATGAGCGTGGGATTTCCTCACGCACCATGAGAACGGCAAAGAGCCGTATCGGGGACAGACTTGTGACCGAGAAAGACGGCACAGCATGGGTCTGCTATCTCCGAGACTGACAACGGGAACACGGCAAGCGTGGCAAAGACGGCAAGGTTTTTATAGATACCTTAATGTTGCCGCCTTGCCTTGTTCCCTCATACTGACACCGCCCGATGATGAACAGTCACCGGGCATTTTTCATTTACAGGAGGATTTTGAATGAACAATACCGCAACTAACACCGCCACTTGCCCGACTGTCAGAAAGCAGATCGGCAAGACAACCTATATCGTCCGTGTCCATTTCAGCCAGACCGCAAAAGAGACGATGGAGGACAAAATCAAGCGTCTGCTCCGTGAGGAAGTCCGCAAAATGTGACTTCTTTGTGAATTTGATGAAAAAGTCCTTGACTTTTCGTCTCTGGAAAAACAGCGAAGTCGATCCTTATTTCCTGTGCTTCCAGGCTGGCTCCTTTTGACATTAAAGAAGTCAGGGAAATTACCATGTATGACGAACTGGATCTGGATATGCTGGGGGATGAACGGACTGCTCTTTTCCTTATTATGAGTGATACGGACGGAACCTTTGCATTTTTGATCAGTCTGATCTATTCCATTTTGTTTAACCGCTTGTGCGAGCGGGCGGATGATGTATATGGGGGCAGGCTTCCCATCCATGTGCGCTGCCTGATCGACGAGGCGGCAAATATCGGGCAGATCCCGAACCTGGAGCGTCTTATGGCGACCATCCGAAGCCGTGAGATCTCTGCCTGCTTGGTGCTGCAGGCGCAAAGCCAGCTCAAAGCCCTGTATAAAGACAACATGGACACCATCATCGGTAACTGTGACGCCTCTCTTTTCTTAGGAGGCAAAGAAGAAACTACCTTAAAAAGCTGGAACTCCCTATTAGGGAAAGAGACTATTGATCTGTATAACACCAGTGTCACAAAGGGAAATCAGGAATCCCACGGACAAAATTTTCAAAAGCTGGGAAAGGACCTGATGTCGGTGGATGAACTGGCAGTTATGGACGGGGGCAAATGTCTGCTGCAGATCAGGGGTGTGCGGCCGTTCCTCTCCCGGAAATACGATATAACCAAACACCCAAATTACAAACTGCTTTCCGATTTTAATGAGAAGAACGCTTTTAATATCGAAAAGTTTCTTTCTACCCGGATGCCGATGCGTCCCGGTGAACGATACCGTAATTATGAAGTCACAGCCGAAGATCTGGCTTCCCAGACTTTATAGAGTTGTTCCTGCCTGTCAAAGCATGACGCCCTGGCAGGCTTTGTTTTTGTCACGATGAAAGGAGGATATTTTGAGGATTCGTGATTCTCCCTGAAAAGTAAATAACCGCAGGATTTTTCCTGCCCCATGCCGCCGTGCTGTTTGAAACAGATTTTTTTCTAAAAACAGTGCGGCGGCTTTTTTTGTTTCCGGCCTGATACGGCCATATCACAAATTAAAATTTCTGAAATTAAAGGAGGAACTATATGGCATTTTTTGCAAGCGCGATTGATACTTTGAAGATCCTTGTGATCGCCCTGGGCGCAGGTCTGGGCGCATGGGGTGTTGTAAACCTTCTCGAAGGTTACGGAAATGATAACCCAGGTGCAAAATCCCAGGGGATCAAGCAGCTTATGGCAGGCGGAGGTATCGCTCTGGTTGGTGCAACGCTGATCCCGCTGCTTTCCGGCCTGTTCGGTTAAGGGCTGACTTATGGGCAGTCTGTTTGAATGGATAACAGACTGGATTAAAGAGGGCCTGATCGATGCGATCACCGGACAGTACACCAGTATTTTCAACTCCGTCAACAATCAGGTTGCGGATGTGGCAAATCAGGTAGGACAGACCCCGCAGGGCTGGAATGGCGGCGTGTTTTCCATGATTCAGAATCTTTCAGAAACCGTCGTCATTCCCATTGCGGGCATGATCCTGACCTTTGTTCTGGTGTATGAACTGATCCAGATGATTCTCGAAAAGAACAACATGCACGAATTCGATACATTCAACATCTTCAAGTGGATTTTCAAGACTTTTGTTGCCACTTACCTGCTCACCAACTGTTTTACGATTGTGATGGCGGTCTTTGATGTGGCCCAAAATGTGGTGTCGCAAAGTGCCGGTGTCATAAACGGGAACCTGGATGTGCAGGCGGCGTTGTCTGATCTGAAAACCCAGCTTGAAGCAATGGGAATGTGGGAACTGATTGGACTGTGGCTGGAAACCAACATCATCAATCTGTGTATGTGGGTACTGTCCATCGTGATCTTTGTCATTGTATATGGCCGTATGATCGAGATTTATTTAACCGTGAGCCTTGCACCGATCCCGTTTTCCACAATGGCAAACCGGGAATGGGGACAAATGGGAACCGGGTATCTGCGTTCCCTTTTTGCCCTGGGCTTTCAGGGGTTTTTGATCCTGATCTGTGTTGCCATTTATGCAGTGCTGGTCCAGTCTATCCCATCGTCCGGCGACGTGCACGGCGCGATCTGGGGAACGGCGGGTTATACGGTACTGCTGGCTTTTGCCCTGTTTAAGACAGGTTCGTTATCCAAATCCATATTTAATGCAAGATAGCATGAACAAAACCAATTCTAAAAAGGAGGATTTTATATATGAGTAAAACCAATACAGAAAAAATGGCGCCGGAGACACAGACGCCGGAAATGGCAAACGGCATGAAGCTGGATGTCCGCGTGCGTCCGATCGCCCCAATGGGAAACCTGCTGGCGTTTGCCAATGTTACGATTGGCGGATGCTTTAAGATTGACGGCTTCCGTATCTGTTCCAGTGAAAAGGGGCTGTATGTCAATATGCCCGCAACCCAGGATAAGGGAGGCAACTGGAAAGATGTCTGCTGGCCGGTTACGGCAGAGTTCCGCAAGCAGCTCAACGATGCCTTAATCGATGGGTACGGGCAGGCTATTGAAAATTTGCAGGCAACTCTTGAAGCGACAAAGGGAGCAGCGGAAAAACCTTCCCTGACCGGTGCATTGAAAGAAAATGCCGGTAAGGTCAAAGAACAGCCGGCCAAACCGGCCACATCTAAGAACGAGCAGGCTCGCTAATGCCGGAAACGAAACAGTACGGCATTATCTATGCCGATCCGCCCTGGCATTATGACAGGAAACATGGAAGCGGCGTTGCGGAAAACCATTACCCCACAATGAGCATTGAAGAAATCTGTGCCCTGCCGGTATCGGAACTTGCCGCAAAAGACAGTGCCCTTTTTCTGTGGGCGACCTTCCCGCAGCTCAATGAAGCCTTCCGGGTGATCGATGCCTGGGGATTCAAATATAAAACGCTGGCTTTTCTATGGCTCAAACAGAACCGGAAAGCGGATAGCTGGTTTTATGGCATGGGCTTTTGGACCCGCTCAAACGCGGAGGTCTGCCTGCTGGCAACCAGAGGCCGTCCGAAACGCCAATGTGCGGGAATCCATCAGTTTGTGATCTCCCATATTGAGCAGCACAGCAAGAAACCGGACGAGGTGCGGGATAAGATCGTAAAACTCATGGGCGATCAGCCCAGAGTGGAACTGTTTGCAAGACAAAAGACACCCGGCTGGGATGTATGGGGCAATGAAGTGAACTGTACGCTGACTATGCCGGAGCGAAAGGGGTGATTTTGATAGAACAAGATGCAAAGCGGCTGCTTATGGAACGGCTGGACGAGTGTTTGAAGGTTCATGCGGATATGCTGGATGCACAGAACATCGGCAGTATTTACGAGTTACAGGGACTTTCGGAACTCCACTATTATCTGAAGGTTGAGCATGTATTTACTCCGGCGGAAGTAGAGGCGCTTCTTTCTTTTCAGGACCCGTTGGATGTAGCCCGATGGTGTTGGGAAGAAAATAACCATGAACACAGTTTCCCGATCTGCGATCTTCTCAAAGAAATTGATGCAGCGCAAAAATTTGAACATTTCACAAGCGAACCTTCCGCACAGGACAAATATACGCTCCTGATGAAACGGCTGGGACAGAATTACTTTGCTTACAGGGAAAGCCTTATGTCAAGAGATAAGGAATCCTTAATTGAAAAAGCTGCTGAAATTACAGCCATGCAGGAGGCGTATTCCTATCTGACAACAAAGTTTGAGTTCAGGGATGAAATGCTGGATGATGTGCTGGCGCTTGAGAATCCTTTGAAATACTTTGCAGACCGTTGGCTTATGCCGGTTTCAGATGTGTTCGACGTGGATATGGATATTCGGGAAAATATTGCCGGAATCCGAGACAGCCAGGAATACCTGTGTCAGAGAGAGCCGGCTGTTTCTGTCCTGGCACGGCTGCAAAATGCGGCTCAGGAAGTGCGGGAATGTCCGGCTGTGGAGAAACCGGTACGCGATTTCGGTGCACGGTAATGGGCCGGAAATTATATTACGATGGGAGGTGTATAGATGCCTTATGTACCTGTACCAAAGGATTTAACCAAAGTTAAGACTAAGCTGGCCTTCAATCTGACGAAGCGCCAGCTTATTTGTTTCAGCCTTGCCGGACTTGTCGGCCTTCCGGTGTATTTCTTTACCCGCGGGGCGATCGGCAATTCGGCGGCTGTACTTTTGATGATCGGGCTGATGATGCCCTTTTTCTTCTTCGCCATGTATGAGCGTGACGGGCAGCCGGCAGAAAAGATCTTGAAGAACCGGCTCCGTTATAAGCTCTGGCCGAAGGACCGTCCATACAGGACGGATAACCTGTATAAATCTATGTCAAAGAAGGAGGTTACAAAGATTGCCAAAAAACAAGCAGCAGGAAGCTCAGGAAAAGCGTCTGCAAAAAAACATCAGGCAGGCCAAAAAGACCGGAGCCGATGCAAAGCAGGGCAAAACTAAGTCTGCCCGTTCCAAGCCGTCTAAAAAAGGCGGCTTTTTTGCCGGGCTGAAAGCAGATGCCCCGCAGACGGTCCAGCAGAGCATTCCCTACCGTGAAATGTACCGGGATGGGATCTGCCGGCTGACCGATACCCTTTACACCAAAACGGTGCAGTTTTTTGATATTAACTATCAGCTTGCACAGGCAGATGATAAAGCACAGATCTTCGAGGGTTACTGCGATTTCTTAAATTACTTCGACGCCTCGATCCATGTGCAGCTTACCTTTATCAACCAGCGAGCCAATATGCAGGATTTTACCAAAAGCATTGACATCCCTCCCCGCGGCGACGAGTATGACGGAATCCGCAAGGAATACGGGGATATGTTAAAGAACCAGTTGCAGAAAGGAAATAACGGTCTCACCAAACGCAAATACATTACCTTTGGGATCGAGGCAGATGACCTGCGTACTGCGAAAATGCGTCTGGAACGCATTGAAACGGATGTGCTGGCAAATTTCAAGACTCTGGGAGTTCAGGCGAGATCCTTAAACGGACTGGAACGTCTGGAACTTCTTCACAGCCAGCTTCACCCGGACGGCCAGGAAAAGTTTCATTTCCAGTGGTCGGATCTGCCTAAGACCGGTCTTTCTACCAAAGACTTCGTTTCCCCATCCGGGCTGTCTTTTTCAAAGGATGGAAAGACATTTCGGGTAGGCGACCATTCCGGTGCTGTCTCCTTTTTGCAGATTCTAGCGCCGGAGCTTACTGACCGGCTTTTAGCGGATCTTCTTGACTTAAACGACGCCGTGACCGTCAACCTGCATATCCAGTCTATCGACCAGGCGCAGGCGATCCGAAACATCAAGCGCAAAATGTCGGACCTGCAGAAAATGACCATTGAGGAACAAAAGAAAGCGGTCCGATCCGGGTATGACATGGACATCATTCCCACCGACCTTGCCACCTATGGAGAGGAAGCCAAAAATCTTTTGCAGGATTTGCAGAGCCGCAATGAGCGCATGTTCCTTGTGACGGTACTGGTGGAAAATATCGCTGCCAAACGCCAAAAGCTGTTCAATGATATTTTTGCCGCTTCGGGTGTGGCACAGAAATACAACTGTGCCTTAAACGGCTGGATTACCAGCAGGAACAGGGGCTTATGTCCTCGCTTGCTCTTGGTACGAACCAGATTGAAATTGAGCGCGGGCTTACGACCAGCAGCACAGCGATTTTTGTACCGTTTACGACCTGTGAACTGTTCCAGGAGGGCGAGGCGTTGTATTACGGCCTGAACGCCCTTTCCAATAACCTGATCATGGCGAACAGAAAAACGCTGAAAAACCCCAATGGGCTGTTTCTCGGTACCCCAGGAAGCGGTAAATCTTTCTCTGCCAAGCGTGAGATCGTCAATGTGTTCCTTCTGACGGAGGACGACATCATTATCGCTGACCCGGAAAATGAGTATGGGCCGCTGGTACAGCAGTTCGGTTCCCAGGGGCAGGTCATTGATATTTCCCCTACTTCCACGAACTACATCAACCCTATGGACATCAATCTGGACTATTCCGATGATGAAAACCCGATCACTTTGAAAAGTGATTTTATCCTGTCGCTGTGTGACCTTATCATCGGCGGCAAAGAAGGGCTTTCCCCCATTGAAAGGACGATCATCGACCGTTGTACCAGACTGGTGTACCGGGAATACCTGCAGGACCCGTGCCCGGAAAATATGCCGATCTTAGGTGATCTTTACGAGCTGCTTTTGAAACAGTCTGAACCGGAGGCGCAGAATATCGCAACGGCGCTGGAAATCTATGTCAATGGTTCCCTTAACGTGTTCAACCACCGTTCCAATATCCAGATGGATCAACACCGGGTACTGTGTTTCCAGCTTAAGTCACTGGGAAAAGCCTTAAAGGAAATCGGGCTTTTGATCATGCAGGATGCGGTGTGGAACCGTGTCACGGCCAATCGCTCCAAACATAAAACAACCTGGTTCTATATCGACGAATTCCATCTTCTTTTGAAAGGGCAGACAGGAAGTTTCAGCGTGGAGATCTGGAAACGCTTCCGTAAATGGGGCGGAATCCCGTCAGGTTTAACGCAGAATGTCAAGGACCTTCTGGCTTCCCGTGAGATCGAAAATATTTTTGAGAACTCGGACTTTATCTATATGCTCAACCAGGCCCAGGGAGACCGTCAGATTTTGGCAAAGCAGTTGGGGATCTCCCCGCACCAGCTTTCGTATGTGACCCATTCCGGTCCCGGCGAGGGGCTTTTGTTCTTTGGAAATGTGATCATCCCCTTTGTGGACCACTTCCCGAAGGACACACTTTTGTACAGTGTGCTTACCACAAGACCGGATGAAGTGGCGGGGACCAAAGCGTGAGACAAAAATTAAAATGGATCGGAGGTGAGAACAATGGCACACGACAGGGAATTTCAAAGGAAGCGCAAAGATACCCGGATGCCGGTGCGTGATTCCCACGGGGAGGATCAGCCGGCAGTCAGGCAGACCGAACAGGATTTTGACCTGCGCAGGGCACGGGACACCCCTTCTTCTGTCACCGGCAAAACACATAGGCAGGACATCCCTGTACAGACGGAATTTTCCCATCTGTCACCGGAAACACCGGAGTCCTTGCTGGAGCAGGGCGAAGTGTATGCAACCTCTTTGGATGGCTTTTCAGATCGCTTTGAGATACCGGATGCTGCCGGAACAGAGTCCCCGATACAGGACAACGGACGAAGTAATTTCCGGCAGGAGGCTTCCAGGCGTTCTTTTGTAACAGAGGATGTGACAGACCATGATACCGGAAAATATGCTCCTTCTTCCGAAGGCTCAGCCACACCGGACAGCACAGACAGATCCGGTCAGGAACACCGTTACCGGACACATCAGCATGGGAACAAATATCAGCAGCGTTTTCAGGAAGCGGCACAGGCGGAGGAACAGGCAGCGCAGAAGGAAAAGTGTGTGGATAGCGAACCGCCAAAAACATCCAAGCTGGAATTTACTGCGGATGAACTACCGCCGGAGACAGAGGATAAAAAGCTCACCCATGCAAGACGGAAGGCGGAACGGACTGCACAAAAAGCAGAGCAGGCACAAAACCGACTGCCGGCCCGGAAGAAACTGCGCATGGGGACGGTTTCCGACCCGGAGACCGGAAAAGCCAAAAAACACTTAAAATTTGAAAAGGAGGTTAAATCCCAAAAGGCCCATGTAAAAGGACCTGTACCCCTGCGTCCGGTCAAGGCGGGCGCCAATACTGCCATTGGTTACGCCCATAAAAAGATTTATGAGGCAGAGGATGAAAATGTGGGGATCAAAGCAGCCCACCGCTCTGAACTTGTGGGCGAGGCAGGGCTTCGCACGGCATATCACCGGCATAAAACCGCTCCCTACCGAAAGGCAGCAAAATTACAGCAAAAATCAGCAAAGGCGAACGCAAGACTTGCCTACCGGCAGGCTCTTAACGAACACCCGGATCTGAAGAAACATGTGCTTGCCCGGATGTGGCAGAAACAAAAACTGAAAAGGCAGTATGCCAAGGCTGCCCGTGAAGCCGGGAAACAGGCCAAAAATGCCGCAGTCGCAACAGAGAGGGTCAGCGTCGGTATTGTCCATGCGGTCAAACGGCACCCTGTGATCTGCCTTGTCCTCCTGCTTCTCCTTTTGGTAATTTTCCTGATCACGTCCCTGTTTTCCACGTTCTCCAATATCGGGACCGGCGGTTTGGGAAGTCTGGCTGCTTCTACCTATCTTGCAGATGATCAGGACATCAACCAGGCGGAGCTTACCTATACCGAATGGGAAACGGATCTGCAAATGGAAATAGACCGGGTGGAATCAGACCGCCCCGGCTATGACGAATACCGGTATAACCTGGGCGCAATCGAGCATGACCCGTATGTGCTGATGGGGTATCTGACTTCTGCTTATCAGGGATTTACTTACGATGAAGTGGAAAGCGTGCTGCGGCAGCTTTTCCAGGAACAATATACCCTGTCCTTTTCAGAAGAAACCGAGATCCGTTATCGCACAGAAACTTCCGTTGACCCGGAAACCGGAGAAGAAACCCAGGAGGAAGTGCCTTATGAATGGCGCATCTTAAATGTCAAACTCACGGTTATACCTCTGGAAAACCTGGTCGTTTCCCGGATGAACGCAGACCAGAAAGAGATCTGCGAGATCCTGCTGCAGACAAAAGGAAACCGCCAGTATGTCAAAAATGTCTTTGGCACCAACTGGCTCCCTTATGTGACCAGCTATTACGGCTACCGGGTACATCCCATCAGTGGGGAAAAGAACTATCACACCGGTGTGGACATCGGAATGCCGGAGGGCACAGAGATCCTTGCCGGGCATGACGGAACGGTCACCCTTGCGGGAAATGCCGGCGGTTATGGCTTATGTGTTGCCATTGAAGGCGAGGCATACGAAGGACATACCCTGACGACCAAATACGGGCACTGTTCCCAGATCCTTGTTTCTGTCGGGCAGGAAGTCAAAGCCGGGGATGTGATCGCAAAGGTCGGAAATACCGGAAATTCTACCGGTCCCCACCTGCATTTAGAAGTCCTGGTTGACGGCCAGTATTTGAATCCCCTGTATTTTGCCGATACCGGCGATACCAGCGAACGGCACCTGCCGGAAGTTGGTTCAGGCGGCACAGGAAACTACTTCGATTATGACATTCCACCGGAAGCCCTTGCAGATGAACAGTTTGCCGCAATGATGGCCGAGGCGGAAAAATATCTTGGCTATCCGTATGTATGGGGAGGCGCAAGCCTTCCACTTCCTTTGACTGTTCCGGCTATGTGTCCTGGGTGATCAACAACTGCGGCGTTGGCTGGAATTTTGGAAGGCTGACCGCGGATGGTCTTTTAGGTGTATGTACGCCGGTATCAAGTGCGGATGCAAAACCGGGCGACCTGATCTTCTTCCAGGGAACCTACAACACCAGCGGCGCAAGCCATGTAGGAATCTATGTGGGAAATGGAATGATGATCCACTGTGGAGACCCGATTTCTTATGCAAACATCAATACAAGCTACTGGCAGCAGCATTTTTATACATTTGGGCGTCTGCCTTAACAGATTGGAGGTAATAAATTGAATCCTAAAATTGAAAAACTGGAAAAGGAAATTGAAAAGACCAAAACAAAGATTGCGGAAATGCAGGCAAAGCTCCATAAGCTGGAGGAACAGAAAACAGAACTGGAAAATACCGATTATGTGGCGGTGGCGCGCAGTTTCAAACTGACGCCCCAGCAGCTTGCGGATTTTTTGAAATCACAGCAGGCAGCCCCTTCGGAAACTGTTTTACCGCAGGAGAAGGAGGATGTGCATGAGGCTTAAAAAACTTTCCCTGCTGCTGGCGCTTACGCTTCTTGTAAGTGTCAGCGCATTACCTGTAACGGCTCATGCCGGCGGTTCCAAAGACACCACACCGCCAACGCTGACTGCTTCCCTGGAGGGCGATGCCCTGAAAATAGAAAGCAGTGACGATCTATCCGGCGTGGAGGCGGTCTTTGTTGATGAAAACCGTATCAACTCCCTCACCGATGGGAAAGCGTCGGTTGCACTAAAAGATTATGCAGGAACAGAAAAACAGGTAAGCATATACGCAAAAGATTATGCCGGCAACCGTTCTGATGTGGTAAAGCTGGATAATCCGTATTACAAAGAACCGGCTCCTGAAAAGAAACCTGCTGCGGCAGCACCCCAGAGTCCGTCCGGTACACAGACAAAACCGCCTAAGGAAGAAAAACCTTCCGGCTCAAACGCTGCAACCCCTTCCGGCGGCGGAAATTCTTCCGGTTCAGATAACAGTACCGGACAGCAGGAAAATACTTCTGCGATCCCGGAAGGTGCATTTACCCCGGAAGGCACCGGAACGGTACAGGACAATATCAGCGGTACGGATGGGGAAAAACAGTTTTACACCATCACTACGGACGCGGGCAATGTCTTTTATCTGGTGATCGACGGGAAACGGGAAGATAACAATGTCTACTTCTTAAACGGCGTCACAGAGTCCGACCTGATGGCGCTTGCAGAAAAGAACAATGGCAGCATGAGCATGATTCCCCAGGAAGAAAGCTGCAACTGCACCGAAAAATGTGAGGCAGGAAAAGTCAATACCGGCTGTCCGGTCTGCAAAAATGACTTGAGTGGCTGCAAAGGAAAAGAAAAGCCGACGGAAACCGAAAAACCGGCTGAACCGGAAAAGCCGAAGAAAGAGACCGGCAGTGTCGGCACGATCCTGTTTATCCTTGCTGCCTTACTTGCGGTCGGCGGGATCGGTTACTATGTAAAAATCGTGCGTCCGAAACAGCAGGCCGAGGACGATGCGGAATTTGAGGATGACGGTTATGGAGAAGGCTTTGACCCGGATGAGGCATACGGGGAACCGGAATATCTTTCCGAGGATGATTTTGACGACAAGGACAGCAAATAAGGCTGTCCTTTTAGATTTTATGAAAGTGAGGATTTTTTCATGGAACATATCATAACCAGGCGCCGCGGCTTTCGCAAGCTGTTGGCGCTTTTGCTTTGTATGGCAAGCATTTTGGGGATTCTTCCGGCTCAGGCTTTTGCCATGTCTGTCGGACAAACGGCAAGCTCCTGGCTGGGCGACCAGTATGTGGGCTCTGATGGAAACCACTACCGCGCCCCGGCACCTTACACCTATCTTGCCTACCATGCAGACGGAACCATCGACGTACACACCAGTTCCGGGGGCAATGCTTACCGGCACTATATGCTGACGGATTCTGACGGGATCAGCCATCAGGTTTACTGTGTGGAGAGCGGGATTCCTTACCATACTTCGGAAAACACCTATGTTTCAGAAAGCGGGACCAACAGCCAATACCTGAACCTGCTTCCTGCCGAGGCAAGGAGGGGGATCACCCTGACTGCGATCTATGGCTGGAAACCCGGTGCGGCGCTCCCTGTTTCCGGGATCAACGAGGATGACTATAAGATGGCAACCCAGATCATCCTTTGGGAATACCAGCAGCAGCTTAGAAGCGATCCGTACAACCGCCACGGAAACGGCCACGCAGATGGTGACCAGTATTTCAGCGTGATCGCCGGACGACCGGCTGAAAAAGCCTATGACTGGATTCTGGCACAGGTCGCTTCCCATTCCACAGTCCCTTCCTTTACTTCTTCTAAGAAAAGCGAAGCACCGGAACTGGAACTGAAATGGGATGTAGAAAAAAAGGTCTATACCCTGACGGTCACAGATACCAACAACTTGAAGATCGACCTGGAGGCTTTGAAAGGCAGCGGCGTTTCTGTGACAAGAAACGGAAATGAATACACCTTTACCAGCAGGCAGATGATGATGGACCCGGTGCTGTTTGAATTCCGAAAGAATATCCCGGTGGCAAATGACATGCTGATCTGGGGCAGACCAGGCTACCAGACCATGATGACCGGCGCCAGCGATCCGGTTTCCTTCTTTGTAAAGATCAAAACGGAAACTTACGGTACTGCAAAACTTGTCAAGACCAGTGAGGACGGCATTGTTTCCGGTATCACCTTCCATATTTCCGGTACGGACATTTTGGGAAATGAAGTCAATGAGGAAGTCACGACCGGAGAAAACGGCCAGATTGAAAAGAAGCTCCTGCCGGGAACCTATCTGGTAAAAGAGCTGCCGGTGGACCGCTATGTGACCCCTTCCGCACAGTACGTGACCATTGAAAGCGGGCAAACTTCTTCGGTACATTTCAGCAATATCCTGAAGAAGTTCCGCGTCCATGTGGTAAAGAGCGACGCTGATACCGGAAATGCCCAGGGGGACGCCACGCTTGCAGGGGCGACCTATGGGATCTTCCGTGATGGCGAACTGATCGACACTTATACTACCGGGCCGGATGGCAGCTTTATGACTCGCTATTATGTGTGCGGGGATAGCTGGACGATCCGGGAGATCGAACCGAGCACCGGGTATCTTCTGAATGAAACCGTTTATGAAGTGGGTGCATCCCCTTCCCTGTATGAAGTGGAACTCAATACCACAGAAAATCAGGTGACGGAAACGGTTATTTACGGAAATATCCAGCTTGTCAAGCACACCGATGACCTGGACCCGGATGTGCCTGAGGGCGAAAATACCGACGATCCCAATGCCGGTATCATCGAACGCCCGGAAGCAGGCGCAGTCTTTGAAATTTACTTAAAGGCAGCCGGAAGCTATGACGCGGCAAAGGAAAGTGAACGCGACCTTCTTACCACGGATGCGGATGGTTTTGCTTCCAGTAAACCGCTTCCGTATGGGCATTATACGGTCCATCAAATCGCAGGCGAGGAAGGCAAAGCCTTTGTCCCGGACTTTACGGTATTCATTTCCTCTGACGGAAAGACTTACAGCTATATCCTGAACAACCGCACCATCACAGCCCGTCTGAAAGTTGAAAAATGTGACGCAGAGACCGGAAAGATTATCCCTGTGACCGGAACCGGTTTTCAGATCAAGGATCTTTCCACCGGGGAATTTATCACCCAGACCGTCTACTATCCGAACCCGGAAACACTGGATACCTTCTATGTTTCTGACGAGGGCTGGCTGATGCTGCCGGAGCCTTTGGCCGCCGGGGATTATGAACTTTATGAGGTAGCTGCTCCTTACGGCTATGTGCTTTCCGACCAGCCGGTACCGTTTACCATTGACGGCAGCGAGGCGGTTGTGACGGTCACGCAGTACAATATGCCGCAGAAAGGCCAGCTTACCATCACAAAGACCGGAGAAGTATTTGCTTCTGTCCAGGAAAACGACGGACTGTACCAACCGGTATATGAGGTTGCCGGACTTCCCGGAGCGGTCTATGATGTGATCGCAGATGAAGATATTTATACCGGTGACGGTACCTTGCGGGCAGCAAAAGATACGGTTGTGGAAACACTTACGACCGGCGAGGACGGTTCAGCAAAAAGCGGGCTCCTTTATCTCGGCCGTTACCGGCTGGAGGAACGTCAGGCGCCTTCCGGCTGTGTGCTGAATCCTCAACCGGAATATGTGGAACTGACCTATGCGGGTGAGACCGTAGAGGTTACACAGACAGCGGCCGGTCTTTATGACGAACGCCAGAAAGTGGATGTCACACTTTTCAAGGCAATGGAGACCGATGACCTGTTCGGTCTTGGCATGAACGAGGAATATAAGGATATTTCCTTTGGACTTTATGCTTCCGCAGACCTGACGGCGGCAGATGGCAGCGTGATCCCGGCAGGTGGACTTCTGGAAGTGGTCTCTGTTTCGTCTGTGGAATCCGGCGGTTACAGCGCTTCCTTCGCTTCCGACCTGCCTTTTGGCAGCTATTATGTCAAGGAACGCACAACCAACGGCGCCTATATCCTTTCGGATCAGGAATATCCGGTTGTCTTTGAGTATGCTGGTCAGGAAACCGCCCTGGTACAGATCCTTGTCAATGAAGGCGAGGCTGTTTCCAATGAACTTCTCCGTGGGCGTGTAGACGGTGTAAAAGTCGGGGAAAACCCGGAAGGCGGCGAGGATGTCACGCTTGCCGGTGCGCTCATGGGTCTGTTTAGACCTGATACCGAAGAATTTACTGAAGAAAATGCGCTGCTTACTGCCATTACCGGAAAAGACGGCAGTTTTTCCTTTGAGAACATTCCTTACGGACACTGGATCGTCAAGGAGATCTCTGCCCCTGACCTTTATACGGTAAGCCCGCAGCAGCACCATGTATATATCGGTGCAGACGGACAGCATATCGAGATCCGTGTGGAAAACACCCTGATCCGCGGCAGTGTTCAGGTAACCAAAACCGAAGCTGTGGAGGAACCTTCCCCTGTGGAAAAGGAGGATAAGAAAGACAAGAATTCTTTCCTGCGCTTCCTGTCCGGTGCAGTGTTTGACCTGTATGCGGATTCCAACGCCAACCAGGAATATGATCCTGACGATCAAAAGATCGGTACGCTGAAAGAAACCGATGCAGGCTATCATACGGCGGAAAACCTTCTGGCTGGCGGCTACTTTATCAAAGAAAGCAAAGCGCCGGAGGGCTATCAGCCTGATCCAAACGCTTACTATTTCTCCATCACAGAAGATGGACAGATTGCAGTTGTGGAGAATGGAGAAGCCGGGCACGGATTTACCAATGAGGCTTACCGCGGCAACTTAAAGATCACAAAGGATTCCAGCGACGGGCGCAAAGATGGTTTTGCCATCGAGGTTAAGAGTGCGGACGGCTCCTACTGCGAGACATTCACCACTCCAAAATCCGGCGTGATTGAAGTTAAGGGCCTTCGTGTCGGTATTTATACCGTAACAGAAGTTGCAAACCGGGCAAGCAAGGATTACATCATTCCTGATGCCGCTACGGTGGAGATTAAGGCAGATCAGACATCTACAGTCCAGTTCTTTAATGAAAAACCGGAAAAGCCGGATAACCCAAAGAACCCGGAAAAGCCTTCTGTTCCCTCCAATCCTTCCACCCCTCAAAAGCCGGTACCGCAGACCGGGGATGATCCGTATATTTTCCTGTATGGCGGACTGCTGGCAGCCGTACTGATCGGCGGCAGCGTATTTGCTGTGTATTATTTCAAAAAGGGAAAATACAGCAGGACTTCCCCGAAAAGAACGGCTGTCGGGGTTTCTGTCCTTTCACTCTGCGTTCTGGTGGCTCTTGGCAGCGGTTTTTTGGTGTTCCGTGACTTGAACCAGTATGCTGAGAGTAAAGATGCCTATCGAGATCTTGCCGGATATGTGGAAGTACCGGAGCAGACAGCTTCCCCGGAGTCGGCACCCGATCCGACAGAACCAAAACGGGACGATGCCGATATTGTCCTGCCTTCGGTAGACTTTGAAACGCTCCGTGAAAATGGACCGGACATCATCGGATGGCTTTCCCTTCCTGATACGGTGCTCAATTATCCGGTAACGCAGACCGACAACAACGAATATTACCTGAACCATCTTTATGACGGAACCTATAACAAGGTTGGCTGCCTGTTTGCCGATTATGAAAACCGGGCAGATTTTTCAGACCGCAATACGATCATTTATGGTCATAATATGCGGGATGGTTCCATGTTTGCGCTGCTGAACCGGTACGATGAACAAAGTTACTTTGATGCTCACAGGCAGATGTATCTCGTTACTCCGAAGGGTGGTTATGTCATGGAGATCTTTGCGGCTTTTGCAGCAAAGCCGGAAGAATCCGGCAGTGAAACTTCTCCCTGGCAGCTTTCCTGGAAGGATGACGGTGCTTATACTACCTGGCTTACAGCTATGAAGGAACGTTCTGCAGTGGAAAGTGATGTGACTGTGACCTGCAGCGATAAGGTACTGACCCTTTCTACCTGTACGCCGGGCGGCACAGGACGCTTCCTTGTCATGGGAAAACTCGTGAAAGTAGATAACGAAATATAGATTTTAGACGGTGCGGGGGCAAAAGCTCCCGCACCTGCTGTTTACAAGGAGGATTTTATTTTATGGTAAATACCATTATTTCCATTCCCGGCTATGTCCATCTTTACCGCTCACTTTTGCGGTTTTACGACATGCCGGAAAATGAAGTCCGGGAAATGCTCTATCTTCTGAATACGGCAAACCTGGACTGCTACGAGTATTATCACCCGGACCGCAGTGTGATCCAGAGCGGACCGGTCGCTTTTTGCGGATGGCTGGAAACGAAAGACTGCCGCCCTTACCGCACAGAGGTACAGCTTTACAAGTCGCTGCTGTTTTTGAAGCGCAGCATTGACCGTGACCTGATCGTATCAGCTCAGAGGGAGGCTCTGCAAACCCTGCGCTGTATCATCTCCAATCTGGAATACCGCTTTTATAAAGCCTATGGCATGGAGATCGAGGACAAACGCACGGTCTATGGGGAATGTACCTACCGTCTGGTTCCAAGGGAGGACGAACCCAGCGTGTGCCTGATGCACGACTGGATCTACCTGCCGAGTACTTAAAATGTCCCGAATAATACACAATATTCGGGACAAAATAAGAATACGATAGTTCCCATCTCCTGATATAGAATTTGAAACTGATGTATAAATTCTGTTCTATGTGGAATACTATTGCTAAAACTCTTGAAGCCTATTGAAAATTTGTCCCGAATAGTATATAATATTCGGGACAAAAGGAGGTGAGCAATATGGCAAATGGCTATTCCAAACAGATTCAGGAGCAGATAAAAGCAGCGGCGGAAGGAACTATTTTCATCAGTTCTGATTTTGCGGATATTGCCGATACGGAAACCATAAGACGGAACTTAAACCGGCTTACACAGGCAGGTATGCTTCGCCGCATTTTGAAAGGTGTTTATGAAAAACCAAAATATAGCAAACTTCTGGATGAATATGTGGCGGCAGACCCGGAAGCGGTGGCGAACGCATTGGCACGAAGTTATCACTGGACGATTGCCCCATGTGGGAATACAGCATTGAACCTGTTAGGTCTTTCAACACAGGTAACAGCAGTATGGTCCTATATCAGCGATGGTCCATATAAGACCTACGAGTGGAACTCTACAAAGCTGGAATTTAAGCACCGGACCAATAAGGAGATTACCGGATTGTCCTATATGACAAGTTTGGTTATACAGGCATTAAAAACGCTTGGCAGATCGAATGTTACGCCAGAAGTCATACAGATGCTTTCCGAAAAACTGACAGACAAGGATAAACAGGCTTGTTTGAAGGAAGCAACAGAGTCTACGGATTGGGTTTACGATATGATACGACAGATTTGTGGAGGTGAAAAGGTACAATGAGAAATATAGCAAGACTTTCAGATAACGACCGCAGGGAGCTGTTCAGAAATACAGCAGATAAAATGGGACTGAATGATGCCATCGTAGAAAAAGACTTTTGGGTATGTTTTACGCTGGATTATTTATTTCACCGCTCACCATGGAAAGAGTCCATCACCTTTAAGGGAGGTACCAGCCTTTCAAAAGCCTTTCACCTGATCAGCCGGTTTTCAGAAGATATTGATTTGATTCTGGACTGGCGTGTATTGGGATATGGCAAAGATGAACCATGGGAGAAACGTTCCAATACAAAACAGGATGCTTTTAACAAAGAAGCCAATGCGCGTGCGGAGGTATTTCTGTCCGAAACATTCTGCCCGGCAGTCAAAGCCGGCTTATCCCAGGAAATCGGTTGTGAAGCAAATGTCTACATAGATGAAAAGGATAAACAGACGGTCATTTTCGCCTATCCGCACCTTTTTACAAATACGGCGACCTTACAGGTGATCCGTTTAGAGATTGGTGCGCTGGCAGCGTGGACTCCTGCAAAAACAGCGCAGATCGAACCTTACGCGGCAAAATATTATCCGAAGATTTTTGAGCAAAAAGAAACTGCAATCCTTACCGTTGCCCCGGAACGGACCTTCTGGGAAAAAGCCACAATCCTGCACCATGAAGCGAACAGACCGGAACATTTGGAAATGCCGCAGCGGTATTCCAGACATTATTATGATCTCTACCGCATGGCTGCAACACCGGTTAAAGAAGCTGCTTTTTCCAGGCTTGACCTCCTGAAGAAAGTTGTAGATTTCAAAATGAAATTCTATCCCAGATCATGGGCGAAGTACCCGGAGGCTGTGCCGGGCACATTAAAATTACTCCCGCCGGAATATCGGTTTGCAGCATTGGAAGCGGACTATAACTCTATGCAGGATATGTTGTATGGGGATGTTCCGACATTTGAGACAGTCATAGCAGCGGTCCAGGAACTGGAAAAAGAGATCAATACACTATAAACAATTACATATCCATTTATTTGCCGGCTATTCTAAGATGCTTTAGAATAGCCGGTTTCTTGTTTTCAAAGGAGGGATGCTATATTACGCAAAATGAAGTCAATGCCGTTTTTGACGAACAGGTGCGGCTCTGTGCTGATACCTTGAAACGGAAAACCAAAGAATACACCGGGGATGACCCGGACCGGCTGGGTGCATTTAAGGCAGCGGCAGCTTTACAGCACACAACGCCCCAGCGTGCCCTTGCCGGTATGCTGGCAAAGCATATTGTTTCTCTATACGATATGTGCTTTGCCGAAGAAGTGGTTTATCCGATGGACACATGGGACGAAAAGATCACAGACAGTCTTAACTATCTGTCTTACTGAAAGCGATTGTAAAGGAGGGACATACCAATTAAACAGATTGAAGTAAAAATTTTGAACTGCCAGGCGGTAGCGGAAGCAGAAAAAAACATGGTCTTTGCGGCAAGGCTTACCCAGCAGGGACATAAGATTGCCTCAATGGACGACCTGATGGAGCTCTACGAAAAATCATTCAGCGTTCAGACAGTAGCAGCTATGGGGGCGCTTCCCCATCCTACCATCCAGAAATTTGCGGTGATCACGGTAGCCATTGTCGGCGCCAGCAGGCGTTTTCTGGCGCAGATCACCCGCCACCAGAACGAAGTAAAATTTATGAGTGCATCGCTGCAGTACAGCAACTATACGGGACAGGCGGATTTCGCTGTCCCGTATTCTATTATGACGGCTCCGGCAGTGGTACGGGAACTGTACTTAAAAAGCTGTAATGAAAGCATGAAATGTTATGAAGCCCTGTGCACTGCCGGAAGCGGGCACGATGCGGCCGGCTATGCCACGCCCCAGGGATTGCGGAATGTACTGCTCATCAGCGCCACCCCTTATCAGTGGAAACATATCATCAGCCAGCGGGTATGCCGGAGAAATACAGATGAAACAAGGATCGTGCTGCTAAAGGTCTGGAAAGAACTTTATGAACTAAGCCCTGCTTTGTTTGCCCCATCACTGACCGGGCCTTTTTGTCAGATGGATCGATGTCTGGAAGGGAAAATGACCTGCGGACGAAAACTGCAGGCAAATATGACGCCAGAGGATATTTTGGAAAAAGATTATCCTGCTCTTTGGGAAGGAGACTGCCGATGAAAATAAAACTGATCGACTTTGGCGTACCGGAGCACCAGCGTCCTTACCGTCCGCATGGCAATGATGCCGGAGCGGATGTTTATCTGCCCTATGACTGTACCTTACAGCCCGGAGAAATCGCCAAAATTCCTTTGGGTTTTGGACTGGAAATACCGGATGGATATGCGGGATATATCTTTCCCCGTACCAGCATGGCGGTAAAAGGTCTGGTCTGTGAACTGCCGCCTGTGGATTCCGGCTACCGTGGAGAGATCCATGCGATCATCAGCAATGTAAGCAATCAGGCGCAGTCTCTTTTTAAGGGAGCCCGTATCGGGCAGCTTGTGATCACGCCGATCGTCATTGCGGATTTTGTAACCGATCTGGGAACAGAACGAGGAACCGGCAGCTTTGGCAGTACCGGCGAATAGAAAAAGGCTGTTTGGAGAACAGTTTTTGAATACTTATCGGTATAGGGAGCGGACATTTCGAGAACATTATAAAATATAATAAAGAAAGTCACGAAAAAAGCGGCCATTACCGTGACCGCTTACTTTCTGCTATTGAGTTCTTTCATAATACCGAGGATATATTGCATGGATTGAGGATCAAGCTGTCTTGCCTCTGCAATGAATTCCTTTAAGGTTTCCGGGTAGGTATTTCCTTCATCAAAGAATTCCTGCGGTGTCACACCCAGATATTCGCAGATGTAGAAAAAAGACTGCATAGCGGGAAGTGACTTTTTATTCTCAATATTATTGATGTAGTTGTTTGCCTGACCTAACGATAAAGACATATCGCGTGCGGAAACTCCTTTTTGTGTCCGCAGCTTCGCTAATCGTTCCGGGACAAAATCTTCATACATCGCCTTCACCTCCCATTCTGTAATAGATTGTACCTCACGCCCCTTTATTATCCGCAAAAGGAAAAAGGGTATTATCGTTGACTTGCTAAATTAAATCTATTACTATATGAAAAGTGAAGAATTTTACCTATCAGATGGAGGGATGACCGATGAAAGGAAAGACTTGCTGTGTTACCGGACACAGGGATTTGCCGCAGAATGAGATCAACAAAATAAAAGCCGCTTTGGAACATGAGATCGATGCTGCCGTTACAGATGGATTTACCTGTTTTATGAGTGGCTTTGCAGATGGCGTGGATCAGTATTTTGCAGAGCTGGTGTTGGAAAGAAAGCAGACTAATCCGGCGCTGGAGCTGATCGCAGTGATCCCTTACCGCAAACGTCTGGACAGCCTGAATAAGAAAACAAGAACCCGTGAACTGCTGGAGGCTTGTGCGGATGTTGTTGTCATACAGGAAAAATATCTCCCAAGCGTCTACTCCCACAGAAACCGCTATATGGTGGAGCACTCCGACCGAGTGATCGCTGTATATGACGGACGGGAAACCGGCGGTACGGCAAAGACGATCCGCTTCACCCATCGGATGAAAAAGGAACTGCGGGAAATCCCGGTTGGAGAGATCGTCCTGCCGGATCACTTGAAACCAAAAACAAAATAGATACCTGTTGATGCGCTCACTTTGAAGTGGGCGTTTTTCTTTACCCATTTTTAGGAGGAATGCTTATGTGGAACCTGATTTCACATTTCCTTACCTTTGCCGGAGGGATAGTTTCCGGCGTTATGTTGATGTGTCTTATGCAAACCGGAAAACTTGCGGATAAAGAATTTGAAACTATGAAGGAGGAATAAAAATTGAAACTTGTGATTGCAGAAAAGCCCTCTGTTGCTATGTCACTGGCAGCAGTATTAGGCGCAACGGAAAGAAAAGACGGTTATCTCGAAGGTTCCGGTTATCTGGTGAGCTGGTGCGTGGGACATCTTTTGGAACTGGCACAGCCGGAGGCTTACAAAGAACAGTACGCCAAATGGCGGTATGAGGACCTTCCGATCCTACCGGAAAACTGGAAATATGAAGTTCCAAAGGATAAGAAAAAGCAGCTTGCCCTTTTGTGCCGGCTGATGAAGGACAAACGGGTGGATTCTGTGGTATGCGCTACGGATGCCGGGCGTGAAGGAGAACTGATCTTCCGTCTGGTCTATGAATATGCCGGATGTAATAAGCCTATGGAACGCCTTTGGATTTCCAGTATGGAGGATGCGGCGATCCGTGAGGGTTTTGACCATCTCCGTCCCGGCAGTGATTACGATAAACTCTATGATGCGGCAGTATGCCGGGCAGGAGCCGACTGGCTGATCGGGATCAATGCCACCCGGCTTTTTTCTGTCCTGTATGGTGTCACACTAAATGTCGGCCGTGTTATGTCACCGACGCTGGCACTTTTGGTACAGCGTGAGTCGGATATTGAATCCTTCATCAGCAAGCCTTTTTATGTGCCGGAAATCACCTGCGGAGGTTTTACTGCTTCCGGCGAAAAAATGACGGAACGATCCGAGGCTGAAAAAATCCGTATGGACTGTGACCACAACTCCGCTTTTGTGCGTTCTGCGGAAAAGCAGGTAAAAACTATACAGCCTCCCCGCCTTTATGACCTTACAACTCTGCAAAGGGAATGTAACCGTATTTATGGCTATACGGCTCAACAGACCCTTGATTATGTGCAATCTCTCTATGAAAAGAAGCTGGCAACCTATCCGAGAACGGACAGCCAGTATTTGACGAAGGACATGCAGGCAACCGCCGCTTCCCTGATCCTATGGCTGCGTGACAATATGCCCTTTGGAAAAGGCTGCGCCGGAGAGCCGGACATTGACCGGGTAACAGACGACAGCAAAGTGACCGACCACCATGCCATCATCCCAACTGTGGAGATTGCACGGACAGACCTGTCAGAGCTTCCTTCCGGGGAGCGGGATGTGCTTACCCTGCTTGCCGTCAGACTGCTTTGTGCCACAACGCAGGTACACCGATTTGAAGCGGTCACCGCTATATTGGACTGCCAGGGATATACTTTTACGGCAAAAGGAAAGACTATTTTACAGTCCGGCTGGAAAGAGGTGGAACGGATTCACCGTATGAGTATCAGGCAGAGTGAAACGGAACACAAAGAAAATGAAGCTGTCGCTCTCCCTGTGCTGCAGGAAGGACAGACTTTTGAAGCTGTATCAGCAAGTCTCCGTGAAGGGAAAACTTCACCGCCGAAACACTATACGGAGGACACACTGCTGTCCGCTATGGAGACTGCCGGTGCGGAAGATATGCCGGAAGATGCCGAGCGTAAAGGATTGGGTACTCCGGCTACCCGTGCGGCAACACTGGAAAAGCTGGTTTCTGCCGGATTTGTACAGCGAAAGAAAAAGCAGCTCATTCCTACGGAAAAAGGAAAGAACCTGATCGCAGTCCTGCCGGACAATATCAAATCTCCCATCTTAACTGCAGAATGGAATCCATGCTGAAACAAGTGGAACATGGCGAACTGTCGGCAACATCTTTTATGGATCAGATTGCAGATATGAGCCGGACGCTGGTAAAAGAACATACTACCCCGGAAGAACGTTTTGCGGATCTGTTTCCTTCTTCCAGAGGAACTGCACATGAAGCCGTAGGGGTATGTCCTCGCTGCGGAGCCCCGGTATATGAAGGAAAGAAAGGTTTTTTCTGCGACAACAGGGAATGTTCTTTTGCTCTTTGGAAAGATAACCGTTTCTTTTCCAGCAAGAAAAAATCCATCACAAAGTCTGTGGCAGCGGCTCTTTTGAAAGAGGGCCGTATTTCTATGTCCGGGCTTTACAGTGAAAAAACAGGAAAGACCTATGATGCGGAAGTGATTCTGGATGATACCGGCGGTAAATATGTGAATTTCAAGCTGGAATTTCCAGTAAAGAAAGGCAGGCGTAAATGAGCGATCGAAAAACCTTTGAATATGGCGGTTATCACTTCACGCCCATACGAAAATTTCACAAAAAAGAAGGCGACTTTTTCGCCATATCGAAACGGCTGGCAAGTGACCCCAACTTAGGGCTGTGTACCTATCAGGATCGGCAAAAAGCACCTTATGATTACAAAGACTTTTATACCGTTTCAACAGACAAAGAATGTGATATTTTCCGCTGCGAAGAAAATGGATTGTTGTATGTACCAGGAAAAAATGAACTTTTTATTTACCATGAACCAAAACAGAAAAAGCGGAACTCTATCGCCGATGCCCTTTCACAGCCCAGGAATGTTACTGATACAACCGAAATTTCCAGCGGTCGGCAAAGCAGAGCCCCGGAAAGGTAGGCGTTATGGCGGAGAGAGAATTGAACCGCTCGGAGCGGGCTACGATCCGAAAGCTGGTTACGGAGCTTTGCGCCAACTATGACTCCCAGGATAAGATCTGCCTTCCTCTGGACAGCCCTTGTTACATGCTGAATAAATGGTGGACCGGTGCTTATTGCAGGTACTTTGAAAAAGCGGTGCTGCCGGTGGATGCAGCACTGGAATCAGCCATTACCGGCGAGGACACCTCCATGAGACAGAAAATATGCCCTGTGTGTGGAAAGGCATATCTTCCTACAACCAGCCAGGCATATTGTTCCGCTGCCTGCCGGGTCTATGCAAGACGGAAATCCGAGTGGGAACGCAAACGCCGGAAGCGGCAAAACCAACCATGATATGTCCGCAACTTAGCCTTAAAAGTCCTTGATTTTCAAGGGCTTTTTGCACCTGTTTTCAAGGGAGCTGTATAAGAATACTCCGGTGCTTTGAAATGAGGTTAAGTTGCGGACAAAACATATATTTTAACAAAAACGATAGGAGGCGATTTTTTGAATATCAACACGATTACCGCGGAGGACCTTCGCCGCATGCCGGATAAGGAAGGACTGATTTTACAGGGCTGTGGCGGGGATCTGACAGAGTGGGTGGACGGGATCAATGAAATGCTGACAAAAGCAGGCATATTGAAAGATGGCTGTCAGTTTGAGAATGTGGCTGCTTTTCAGCACGGCGAACTGACCTGTCTGCTTTACCCGTTTGATGATGTGAAACTGGATATAGGAAAACTTGCCCTGTGGCGTTTACAGACCCATGAAGTCTATGGCGGCACATGGCTGTCGGACTTTGTGCCGAATTATTTAGGCGGATTTATAGAAACACCGGAAGCGTTGGCAGATAAACCGGATTGTCCGCTGATCGGAGCAGATGGGAACATTTTTAATCTGCTGGGTATTGCTTCCCGTACTTTGCGGGAGCATGGTTTGAAAGAACAGGCAAAAGAAATGTCTGATCGGGTATTTGTTTCCGGCAGTTATGGAGAAGCGCTCTGTATCATTGGCGAATATGTCAACATCACAGATTCCGAACTGGAGCATAAGAATTCTCTCCGTCAGCAGCTAAAAGCAACAAAACCGGCAGACCCGGTAAAAAAGCAACAAACTTCCAAACAGCAGGAACGATAAGGAGGGATGCGGAATGGAAAAGAAACGGACCTATGGTGTATGGGCAGTACGAAGCAGCACTTCTATTTTCGGACCGGCACAAAGCTGGTGCAAGGAAAATGGAAAACCGTTGGAGTTTGATACCAAAGCTGCTGCTGAAAACTATGCAAAGGAAGCCAACGAACATACGACAGCAAATGTCCGATACTATGTGAAAGAAAAAGAACCGGAGCCCGGTGCTGTTCGGAAAGGAACATCTCAACCGGAGCTGGATGCACGCAGCCATGAAGAAGTGATACCAAGAAATGATGCAGCGGAAAAACAAAATGAGATTCCGGGCAGACAGATTCCTTCTCAAACAGATCCGCTGGTAGAAATCCGCTCTGCGGTCCATAGTAATTACGCGGGTATGGTCGCTATGCTGGGTGCGGACAACCGTGTGTATTTGGGGCGTGAGGAACGCTGCCATTACCAGAATATGCAGCCATCTTACTATGACAATCAGGACGGTTCCCTGTGTTTTGTCTGTGATCAGCCCGACATGTACTATTTTCTCTATGGAGAAGGCTGGGCGCATACCCAGGCGGAAATGCTGGAACGAGGGCTTACCCTGCGCCAGTATGAAGAATTTGCAAGACTGCAAAATGGGGTCCTTGCACAGTTTACCACCCAAAGAGAAATTCTGTTTGCCGGACAGCCATTTCAGGCGCCGGAGAGTTATCTGCGCAATGCAGAACTTTATGAGGAAGGTCAGACCGGCAACTACAATATGCTGGATGGCAGGCTGAACAACGAACCTCCTGTGCGCCCGGATCTGACAGACGGACAGACGGATGAAGAAATCCGGGAGCTGGTGCCGGAAGCAAAGCCGTCTTTGATGGACCGTTTGAAAGCAGACAAACCGGAGCATGAAGCAAGGCAGATGATCCCTCCGGTGCCGGAAAGGGAACGCTGATGGCCGGGGTAAGATTTGAGGATGTAGATCTTTTGGGTGCTCTTTCCCGTATCGTAGATCTTCATACCCAACATTATAAAGAGGACTTTGACCTGGATAAGGAACTGATCTCAAAACTGGCTGTGTCAGAGCGTTCAGAGGATAAACAGCTTCTTTGGATGTCACGCCCTTGCGGAACCTATACCCTGCGCGAACGGGAAGTTTATCTGGAGGGCAGCCATGAAAACAAAGTGTGGCGGTTTTACCAGGAGCAGACAAATGATCCCGTTTTGGCTTATGCCATCTCTTTGAAAGAAGTCAGGGACGGAAAAATATTTGGCGATCTCTATCCGCTAAATTATAGAGAACATGTGGAACGGATGAAAAAATTGACCTGTCCAATCGGAAATGTAGCCGTTGCTTTTGAGGATGGAAATGTTATCACGATTCCCTATCAGGAACGGAGACAATTTATGAACCGGCTTATGCCAGAGCATGGAGCCCCTAAAACAATGACTTATCTGCCAGAAAATGAGCCGGAGCTGATGATGATCCTAAAACGGGAACGCTTCAAACGCAGCTATCATGCGACAGCCGGAAATCTGGAGGAATATCTTGATAAGTTGGAAAAGACCACCTTGCGGGAAAAACTCAAAAGAGCAAAGACGGTGGTTTCAACACAGGAGGTCTCATCTCATAAAAGAGGGTTGGAACGATGAAGGGCAGGCATAACAAAAAATCTGTCCGCGTCGAATTTGTCATGTCCGAAGCGGAGGCCGAACTGGTAAAAGAACGCATGGCGGAACTTGGCATTACCAATCTGTCGGCATATCTGCGAAAGATGGCCGTAGACGGTTACATCATTCACCTTGATATGGGAGACATTCAAGAAATGATCCGGCTTCTCCGCATTTGTTCCAATAACTTAAACCAATATACCAGACGGGCCAATGAGACCGGCAATATTTATGCCGCAGATATAGAGGACATCCGCACCCGTCTGGACAGCCTTTGGGATGGCATGGACAAACTGATCCGGGGATTTGCAAACATTTCATAAACAGCCGGAAAGCCGTTGCTTTCTTTTTGCCGTCACGGTAAAATTTTTATAAGGGCAGATACCCTTCTGAAAGGAGGCAAAGCGTATGCGTTTGATAGGTAAATTACTGGCACTTCCCTTTATGCTGGTTACGGGGATTCTTTATCTGGTATGTAAATTTTTGGTGGTCCTTTCCGGTGCGGTACTTGGGATTCTTTCCGGGATCATCTTTTTGGCAGCATTGGTGCTGTTCTTTGTCGCAGGATTTTTGCCGGGTCTTGCCTGGCTTATGATCGCCTTTCTTATCAGTCCATACGGTCTGCCTCTGGCGGCTGCATGGCTGGTAGGGATCATTGGTGGGACAAACAGTGCCTTAAAGGATTTTATATTTGGTTAAGCAGATTTGGCGGGGCGCATAGGCAGCCCCGCTCTTTTTCTGCAATTATAACTTCTCTGATTGAAATTAAGTTAAGGAGGTGACGAAAATGGCGACCACAAGACTGATGCCTCTGCATGTAGGAAAAGGTCGGGACATCTCTACTGCGATTGCAGATATTATTGATTATGTAGAAAATCCGCAGAAAACCGATTTTGGAAAATTCATTTATGGCTATGAGTGTGATACCCGGCTTGCTGATGCAGAGTTTCTTCTTTCTAAACGACAGTATGCAAATCTGACCGGCAGAAACCAGGGGGCGGATGATGTGATCGCCTACCATCTCCGTCAGGCATTTAAGCCCGGCGAAGTTACGCCGGAAGAAGCCAATCAGATCGGCAGGGAGCTGGCGCTAAAACTCACAAAAGGAAAACATGCCTTTGTCGTCTGTACCCATGTAGATAAGCACCATGTCCATAATCACATCATTATCAACTCTACTACACTGGACTGTCAGAAAAAATTTCGCAACTTCTGGGGCTCTACCTGGGCAATCCGGCGAATGAATGACAAGCTGTGTTTGGAGCATGGACTTTCGATTGTTGAAAATCCGAAACCCAGCCGGGAGCATTATGGCACATGGCTGGGAAATAAAAAGCAGCCTTCCTTTCAGGAGCAGATACGTATTGCTATTGATGCTGCATTAGAGGAAATGCCAAAAGATTTTGAGGAACTTCTAAAGAAGCTGGAGGCTGCCGGGATTGAAGTTAACCGTGAAAGAAAACATCTTCGGTTCCGAGTTCCGGGACAAGAAAATTATACCCGATGCGATACGCTCAAAGGCGATTATACAGAACAGGCCATCAAAGAACGAATTGCCGGTACACGGACAGTAAAATCCCGCCATACTTTTTCAAAAAAACCGGTTTCCAAAGTTGGATTGCTGGTAGATATAGAGGCTGCAATCCGTTCCGGCAAAGGTCCCGGTTATGAGCGTTGGGCAAAAGTGTTCAACTTAAAACAGCTTTCCCAGGCAGTGCTCTACTTAAAAGAACATGGCGATATGGGTTATGAGGATCTTCTGGAAAAAGCCAACGCCGCTACCACTAATTTCAATACCTTATCCGTTCAAATTAAAGATTTAGAGTCAAGAATGAACGCCAATGCCGAGCTACAAAAGCAGATCGTAAACTATGCGAAAACGCGGGCTGTCTATGTAGAATATCGCAAAGCCGGGTACAGCAAAAAATACCGAATAGTACATGAGGCTGAAATTCTGCTGCACCAGGCGGCAAAGAATCATTTTGACGAGCTAGGAATCCAAAAGCTCCCCTCTGTTAAATCTCTCCGGGAGGAATACACCGATCTTCTGGAACAAAAACGGAAAGCCTATTCTGCCTATAAGCAGGCCAAAAATGATATGAAAGAACTTCATAATGTTCGGGCTAATGTGGAATATCTATTAGAGATTTCTTCCCCACCGCTACCGCAGCGCAGCACAGAAAAATCACGTCAATAAGGTTTGTCAGCTTTTCGTTTTCAGCGTTCCAACGGAACGCGCAGCCATTGCCACCGGCAATGATCTCAGGGGTTTGGGGATATGTCACCAACAAGCATTTAGCAGGAATTCCGGGAACGGGATTTCTGCTAAATACGCAATCTTACGTAAGATTGCATTGCTTGCCAGTAAGTTTAGCTCCATGTATTGACATCTTAGCCGCGTTTGTGTTATACTGTTATACATAACAGCACAACAGTTAAAACACACGGAGGATGCAGCAATGAAACTGATTATTTCAAATGTATCTGGCATCCCCATATACGAGCAGATTAAACAGCAGATCAAGGCGGCTATTTTATCTGGCGAGCTTCAAGCCGAAGAAACTTTGCCCTCCCTTAGAACACTTGCCAAAGACTTAAAGATCAGCGTCTTAACAGTGACAAAGGCATACACAGAATTAGAGCAAGAGGGATTTGTTAAAAATGTGCAGGGGCGTGGATGTTTCGTAATGGGGTCTGGTTCAGAACTGATTAAGGAGCAGCTTATTTGCAAAGTAGAAAACAATCTCACCGAAGCAATAAAAGCTGCAAGAATGGCAAATCTATCCACAGAGGAATTACATCGCCTTTTGGACATTTTAACGGAGGTAAAAACAGATGACTAATTATTTAGAGGTAACGAATCTTTCAAAATCTTTTGATTCTTTTCAGCTTCACAATATCAGCTTTACTTTGCCAAAGGGATATATTATGGGCTTGATCGGCCCGAATGGTTCTGGCAAAACAACGACAATCAAACTGATTTTGAATATGCTCAAGCGCACCGGTGGCACAGTCAAAGTGATGGGGCTGGATAATATCGCAGAAGAACAAAAAGTAAAATCAGAGCTGGGCGTTGTTTTCGATACAAATTATTTCAGTGATGATTGGAAAGTGTCGCAGGTTGAAAAATCCATTTCGGTATTTTATCCAAATTGGGACAGCCAGAAATTTGCGGATATGTTACGGAAATTTCACATTGCACCAACCAAAAAGGTAAAAGAACTTTCCAAAGGTATGCAGATGAAGTTAATGCTTGCCTGTGCGTTTTCATACGACGCCAAGCTGCTGATCCTCGACGAGCCGACCAGTGGACTTGATCCGGTTTCCAGAGATGAACTTTTGAAAATTCTTTCAGAGTATATTGAAGATGGCGAGCATAGTGTTTTGTTCTCCACCCATATCACAGGCGATTTGGAGCGTGCAGCCGATTATATTACCTACATCAGTTATGGCGAGCTGTACTTTACTGGCAGCAAAGATGATTTTGTAGATATGTTCCGCATTGTAAAAGGTGGAATTGAGGAACTGTCCGATGATCTGAAAAATAAGGCGGCTGGTATTCGTACATTCCCTACGGGATTTGAGGCTCTGATGAAAACCGAAGATATTAGCGGTTTCCTTAACCTGACCGTTGATCCTGCCACCATTGATGAAATTGTAGTGTTTACAAGCAAGAAAGGTGACGATTATGAGTAATATTTTGAAATCCACAAAATTAGATATTGCATTGGTAAAACCATATTTTAAGACGATTTGCTTTACCCTGCTCCTGCCGATTGTGTTTGCCGCAATCAATCGTTCTTTGCTGACAGGGGTATCATTTGCTATGTGCTTTATTGCCATGACGACGGGATATACCTTTTCCATCACAGAAAAAAACAGCATGGATCGTCTGTTTGGTATTTTACCTGTTCGTAAAAGCGAGCTTGTGATCGGACGCTATGTTTTTGTCCTTGCAATGGGGCTTCTTTCCTTGATTATTTCTTTGATTGCACAGCCGCTTGTCTTGAAAGTGCTGGGTGAAACAGTTGGCGTATTTGATATTGTAACTGCCGCTATTGCAGGAGTATTCTTATTTGCACTCTATACCGTGTTCCAGATTCCGGGATATTACAAGTACGGCTCAATCAAAGGACGGGTATTTATGTATATTCCAGTGGCCGGTTTTTTGGTGACTTTACTTCTTCTCTCTAAAATGCCAGCTATCGGGAACTCAATTATTTCAGTCGTTGAATCTTCTCCGATACTTCTCGTTTTCCTTGCGGTTTTTGCTATTGTCGTGATGTATGCGGTTTCAATCTTCTTGTCCATTCGGGTTATGAAGAATAAGGAAATGTGAGGTGATTGTATGGATTTCACAATTTTGGCAATTGTGCTTTTGCTTGGTGTTGGCGTTCCTATCCGCAATAAACTCATACGGAAATATCGGGATAAAAAGAAACAAGAAGATAATAATGATAAGCTGAAATAATATTTTATTTTTCTTCACGGAGGCTAATATGAAAGAAAAAATATTGATAATAGAAGATGATCCGTTAATACGGAATGAATTGAAAACGCTACTGCAAAGCAACGGCTATGAAACGGTGGCTCCGGAGAATTTTTCTGATGTGATCGACCGGATCAAAGCCGAGCAGCCACACTTGATTTTGCTGGACATCAAACTGCCGGGAACCAGTGGCTTTTCTCTCTGCACCGAGATTCGCACATTTTCCGAAGTACCAATCATCTTTGTGACAAGTTGCAACACGGATATGGACGAGCTGAATAGCATTATGCTGGGTGGAGACGCTTTTATCACGAAGCCCTATAACACAGCAATCCTGCTTGCAAAAATTGCTTCTCTGCTGAAGAAAGCCTATCCCGCACAGCAACAGGAACAGATCGTCTATGGAGATGCGGTGCTGCATCTGGAATCCAGCAGTCTGGACTATAATGGACATAGTGTAGAACTTACCAAAAACGAATTAAAAATTCTCTATTACTTTTTCAAGAACGGAGGAAAAATCTGTTCTCGCGGAGATATTATTGAGTATTTGTGGGACAATCAGCTATATGTGGATGACAATGCTTTGAGCGTCAATATCAACCGTATCCGGGAAAAACTGGCGGGCATCGGTCTGACGGATTTTATCAAGACAAAGCACCGACAGGGGTACACGATATGAACAGCAGACGATATTGGAAAAGCAGGCTACCATTTCTGCTGACGAACCTTGTTTGTATGGCTGCACTCACTGTATTTTTGTTGGTGTGCGGCAATTCGGTTTCCGCAGTAGTATTGATCCTGATTGTATGGGCATTGATTTTGCTGACGGGACTTGTCCTCACTTACTGGAAACGGAAGCGGCAGATGAAAAAACTTCTGGATATGGCGGAGCAGCTTTCCGAAAGATACCTCATTTCCGAAGTGATGGAGCTGCCGGAACAGGCCGAGGATCAGGTTTACTATCAGCTTTTGAAAATGGCTGGAAAATCCATGTTGGAGCAGATTGGAGAGGTCGAGCGGGAACGCCTGGAGTACAAAGAATACATTGAGCAATGGATTCACGAAATCAAAACGCCCATTACTGCCATGAAACTTCTATGTGAAAACCATCGGATGAACTGGACAAAAGAACTTCTGCTGGAACTGGAAAAGACCAACCGCTTTACCGAACAGGCTCTTTATTATGCCCGCAGTGAGCATACAGAGAAAGATTATTCTGTCCGGGAAATGGCACTGTCCCAAGTGGTGCATCAGGCGATTACAGATAATAAATATCTGCTGCTCCAAAGTGGTATGCGTCTGGAAGTGGAGGAAATGCAGGACACGGTTTATTCAGATGAAAAGTGGGTGCGTTTTATCCTAAATCAACTGATCGCCAATGCGGTCAAGTATCGTATGGAACAGCCGGTTCTCCGCATTTCTACTCATAAACGGCAGGATCAGGTGGTTCTTGTCGTGGAGGATAATGGAATCGGGATTGCTGCGTCCGATCTGCCCCGTATCTTTGAAAAGGGATTTACCGGTCAGAATGGTCGTATGGTTCAGCAGTCCACGGGCATTGGTCTGTACCTATGCAAACGGCTTTGTGAAAAGCTGGGTATTGGCATTATGGCGGAGTCGTCGGAACATGGCACAGCCATTTCCCTTTCTTTTCATATTAACTGTCTGATTCATGAAGTGCAGAGCTGAGAACCGTTCTGCACTTCTTACATTTTTGTTAGAACTTTGTAAGAAAACTTGATACAAACGAAGCCGTTCTTATTCTACAATAGAGATCAGAGGTGATAACAATGAAAGAAATTTTGAAACTGGATCATATCCAAAAATATTACGGAAATGGCGGGAATGTTACAAAAGCAATTCAGGACATCAGCTTTTCCGTTCAGGAGGGGGAATTTGTAGGAATCATGGGAGCATCCGGTTCCGGCAAGACTACCCTGCTCAACTGTATTTCCACCATTGATACCGTCAGTGCGGGACATATCTATCTGGACGGAACCGATGTGACGGAAATCAATGAAAAACAGATTGCCCGGTTTCGTCGGGAGAATCTTGGATTTGTATTTCAGGATTTTAACCTGCTGGACACTCTGACAATCTCGGAAAACATTGCCTTGGCACTGACTATCAACAAGGTTCCTGCAGGTGAGATTGATGGGCGGGTGCGGGAAATGGCCGGAAAGCTGAATATCACGGATATTCTGGATAAATATCCCTATCAGGTGTCCGGCGGTCAAAAACAGCGGTGTGCCTGTGCCAGAGCTATTATCAACCAGCCAAAGTTGATCCTGGCGGACGAACCTACCGGCGCGTTAGATAGTCACTCGTCACAGGCCTTGCTCTCCACAATCCAGAGTATTAACGAAAGCCTTGACGCCACAATCCTGATGGTAACACACGACGCTTTTTCGGCAAGCTATGCCAATCGTATTCTCTTTTTGAGGGATGGGGCAATCTTCACGGAAATTCTCAAAGGCAGCGATTCCCGCAGGACTTTCTTTGAAAAAATTCTGGATGTTCTTACTATGATGGGGGGGAATTGAAATTATGCTGGCAAGTCTTTCGCTCCGCAATATGAAGCGGCAGTTAAGTGAATACAAAATTTATTGGCTCTCCCTTATCGGCGTTGTTGCCCTTATGTATGCGTTTAATTCTCTTATTGTTTCTCCCACTATGCAGCAACTCTTTAGTTTGTTTGCAGAAAGCGGAAACAGTGATATTGGTGTCATTGCCACCCTTTTTTCTATCGTTATTGTATTTGCGCTTGGGTGGTTCGTGAGCTACATGATGGACTTCATATTGCAGCGCCGTAGCAAGGAGATTAGCACCTATATGATATTGGGTGTAGAAAAAAGCGACATCTGCAAAATGATATTTAAGGAAAACACTTTGTTTGGCCTTTTGGCTCTTATCGTGGGTTTTGGCTTTGGAATTTTAGTGTCTAAAATATTAGAAAATTTTGTTTTAAATTTGTTCAACTTTCAAGAATCGTTATTAGATCTTCTATCTATCAAAGCAGTTGGTTTGACTTGTATCGAATTTTGCATTGTCTATATAATCGCATTGATTAAGACAGATAGAAAAGTCCAAAAGGTTAAATTGATAGATCTCTTGAATTACAGCCGGAGTAACAGTAGCGTCCATGAACATCAATCTCGGGCTGGCCTCATTTTTTTGCTGTTTTCCGTGGTAATGCTCACTTTAAGTTTCTATTCGTTTGCAGGAACAAAACAGACAGTGACAAACATTACCATAGGTGCAGTTTCGGCAATGTTAGGGCTGTTGTGCTTCTTTCGTGGATTTGTTTATATCATACACGAAATATTCAATAAGTCTCGGAAATGGAAATATAGAGGAAGTCATTTAGTTACCTTGCGAATGTTTCTTTCCAAATCTGAAAAAATGAGTTTCTCATTAGGTGTTATCTCAATTTTATTCACCTGCACCATCGTTTGTATAGGTATGACAAATGCTTTTTATCAGGTCATGGAGAAAGCAGTTGTTATGCAGCCATTCGACCTTGCGATTGTTCATGTAGGTGAAAACGGAGATTATAGCCAATATTCTTCATTCTTGAATGAACGCATTGATGTGAGCAGCCAATATTCCTATTGCTTATATACAGATAAAAGCACACGATTTACTGATACTAGAAATCATCTCTTAACAGAATACTGGAACAGGGCAGCCAAAGCCGTATCTGTCAATGACTATGTTATTGCCGAAAACCAGCACGATGCTTTTATGAAATATAGTGATTATTGTAATTTGCGGGCAATGTTGGGCCTGCCTCAAATTTCATTGGCTGAAGGACAATATATCATTCATTGTCTGCCATATCTAAAAGATACATTTTATGCTAATGAAAATTTGCAAATCAAGAATAGCACTCTGGCTTACAGTGGTATTTGCACCGAGGCGTTCTCACAGTATGGTGGATATGGTAACGGCCAAGACTTTGTAATCGTTGTCCCGGATCACTATATTGAAAATATGGAAGTGATGTACAGTCTCTATGTTGTTCAATCCAAAGCAGTGATTGATATGTCTGAATTAGAAAACACATTCCCACAAGTTAGGCCATTGAACTCCAATGTGGTTGCTTCCGGGGAAAACGGATACACAACAAAAATCCTCGACAACGGGGACTATTATTACACAGGTAAATTGGCAAGTACACCTACCAGCCAAGCTATTTTAATTATTTTGCCATTGTGCTACTTGTCGTTGGTTATCGGAATAATTAGCATTGTAATACTTGCTGTCCAACTCTTGACAGAAGTCAAAACAATAAAGCGTCAATATAATGTCATACGAACATTGGGAAATGAGGTGTTTGCTCTTGAAAAAATGTTGAGAAAGCATATTTTCCTTTATTTTACGCAGCCACTTGTTCCTGCTTTAGTCGTTGGTAGCTTCTTATTAAAAGCAATGAGTTATACGCTTTTTGTAGCTTCTTATGATGTGCCTATATTTGATAATTTAACCACACTGATAGCGTTTGTTATTTTGAGCGCTTTATTAATCTTTGCACTCATTTATTTCCTGTATGTGTTTATTACATCACAAGCCATGAGAAAAGAAATAATTCCCATGACATTGGAGAAGTAAAATGAGAAAAACTTGAAGTAAGCGACGCAATGGAACTGACCCCGGCATTGATTTTGAATCTGGTGCTGCTGATCGTCCCGCCTATTGTCCTTGTGCTGATGTTCCGACAATGGCTGGCCCAGCATATCCACTGGACAGTTGCCTTGATTGCTCTTTGTGATGTTCTTCTGTTTTGGGATGAACTGTTCTACTATGAGAGCTTCGGCCTATTCGCTGTACTGATTCTGGTACAGTTGGCGGCCACTGGCGCAGCAGCGTCCCGCATTTACTACAAACAAAGAAAAGGTTGAATAGAAAATAGGTATTATCAATCAAAAATATCATTGGAGGTAACTTATGGAAAAAGAAACAATGGGAACTGTAATTTCAGTTACAAAACAATGGTGGTTAAAAGTGAATCGTAAACCTGTCCGCGCTCATGCTATGGATGGCGCAGCCTTTCCGCATACTATCAAGGTCAAATATACGATAGACGGTAAAGATTACATCTGCCGAAAATGGATTGGTGCAGGAAACAACGTTCCTGACAAGGGAACAACGATTAAAGTTACCTATTGGGAAGATAAGCCATCGAAAGCAAGAATTGAGCTCTAATCAATAAATTTATCAAAATATGGAGGTGATGATGTGATGGGACATTAGCTGTTTTTGATATTGAAGAATCCGGCAAGAAGATTGGTGAAAAGTTATTTCTGCTTCTTAACGAGGAACAAAAGAATGCTCTAATGCAATATATTTTGGAACAAGGAGTCAGTCATGGAACAGTATTCAATTCCTGTCACACTTTCTCCGCAGCAGAGAAGAATCCTCTTACAGAAATACAAGAAGGCGAGCTTTATCTATGTCTGGAACACCGCACTGTCAGGGTTAGGGAACGGATTATCAACTTGACAAGTAAGGAGTTTGATATACTGGCATTGCTCATTGCCAATCCCAAACGTGTTTTTACTTACGAACTGATTACCGATTTGGTTTGGAAAGAGGATTGTGATTTCTATTCGAGAAAAGCGATTCATAATCATATAAGTAAGCTGCGTAAGAAATTGCGTTTTGAACCGGATCTTCCAAACTACATTGAGAGTGTCGCCGGGATCGGCTATAAATTTGAACATCTATAACATGAGCCCACAAGGTGTTGTTTCCCCTTGTGGGCTTGCTTTTTGCAGCATATATTCTAAGAGCAGAATATGTAGAAAATTGCGAATATAAAGAGTAAAAAGCGAATGTCTGCGGACTGATACAGGAAACATAACCGATATAATTTTCTCCCAAGGAGGTATCAAGCAGCCGATTCAGGTTCCTCCATGATGGGAGGAAATGCCTATGCGTCTATGCAACACAGATTTGCAAATAAACTGCTTTACATTCGGTCACCTATACGTCGTAGTCCAGTTCGTATGGATTGCGGCGTTTTTGGTTTCGACAAAGTTAGAGCATTTTCGCTGTCAGCCTCCCGGAGAAATTTCATATTGCTGCTTTGGCGCGCCTGTTCTTTGTACGGGCGCGCTTTTTTGTACCCTTTTTTTAATCAGAAAGAGTCTAAGACACTATCACTGCCGCAGCCCACCCTCTGATTTCGATTTTTACCATCAACTCAAACATCGAAATTGGAGGAAATTACTATGAAAAAAATCAATCTTCGGGATTATTACCCGTATTATACACAAGACATGATCGTTGAGGTGCCGGATGAAGTTGCTTTGTTGCTTCGGGAATATATGTTGTTGGAAGAAGCCTATCGGATTCGTACATACCGCTATAAAGCATTTTACTCTCTGGATCGAGACGAAGGTATTGAGCGTGAGATATTGCAAAAGCCTCTTAACCCGGCAGAAATTTGGGAACAGCGTCAAATGACAGAGTTGATTTATAAAGGTCTTTCCAAACTTCCGGTAAAGCAGCGCCAACGGATCTATGCACACTTTTTTCTTGGCATGAGCAAAGCAGATATTGCCAAAGCGGAAGGAACACACAAAAGCCGGATCACCCGTTCTATCGAAGCCGGATTGCGTAGTCTGGAAAAATATTTCAAAGAAATTTTATAACAGACGGCAACTTTGCCCCTAAAAATGTACTGAATAGTAGAGGGACATATTCGGCGGGACAAGCTGGACGGGTGTGGTAAGGAAGCATATACATCCTCCCACCCCAACTGCAATATCAATTTGTCTGCCATGCCCCTTGCTTGTTCCTTGACAACCGAATATACGCTGTTACAGGTACTTCATTCTGTGTTCCGAGCGGCAGATGGGGCGGCGCGGTGACAGGCGGCCTAAGGAGGTGATGAATCCAGGCTGTCCGAGCGATAAACGCAACCTACGAAACCGGCTGTGGCAGGCCGGACGCGATAACGACACAGATCATAATGGTACTTCTTCACAGCTTCCTAAAGACTTGGGGAGAGTTCCTGCGGCGTTTGCTTGCTCTGGCAAAGCGGCGGCGTATGTGGGACTATGATGCGGTGACGCTACCCGCAGCCTGTAACAGCCCCGTCCTTATTACAGAAGGACTTGCCGGGGTGCGTGGCAAATACGGCAGTAAAATCGAAATCAGATATAATGGGCCGGATTTATATGTGTAATGACCATAGATCCGACCTATTCATGTGTTTTTGATGATAAGATATAAAAATGTGGGAAGAAGGTGATCTATACTACAGGTGGAAAACATAGCGGCGGAAACTGCTGAAAGTATTGTTTCTGTGTGTTATAATCAATCAAGATGCAAATGCTTAAAGGATATAAGGAGTGAGATACAGCATGAAAATACTTTATGTTACAGATCTGCATGGAGATAAAAATAAATACAGAAAATCATTAGAAATAGCTATGAAACAAGAGATCAGGGTTATTGTGAATGGTGGAGATATGCTTCCAAAATTGGGAGAAAGACATACAGAACAACCGTTATTTATCAAAGGATTTCTAAGTAATTACTTTTCCATATTGCAAGAACATAACATTACATATCTTAATATGCTGGGGAATGACGATTTGCTATCTGTGGATAATCTTTTTGAACAGACTTGTGGGGGATTCGCAAATGTTCATAATATAGCAGGTAAAAAAATTTGCATTGACGAATATGAATTTATTGGAATGAATCAGATTTTGGATCATCCCTTTGGATGTAAGGATCGAGTTGTTACAGAGACAGATTATATTCCCCAAAGACAACTTAGCTTTTTTGCAGGTATATCGAATGAATATGGTTATGACAGAATTTTTGACTGGTTGGAGTATTCTAAAACAGAACTTCCATTGATGTGTGGAATTTTGAAAGAACTGCCTGAACCGGAGAGTCCGAAGAAAACGGTATATGTTATGCACATGCCTCCTGCCGGATTGCATTTGGGACAGCTTCTATATCAGGATTTGGATATAGGATCAGTAGATATTTATGAGTTCCTTAAAGCCAAACAGCCGTTACTTTCTCTGCATGGGCATATTCACGAAAGTCCTGATACAGAAAAAGGATCATGGATGAATCAGATAGGTACTACAACCTGTATTCAGCCAGGGCAGACAGAGTTTGGCGATAGTAGTATGGTTTATGCAGAGATAGACCTAAAAAGCGGAGCTATGCACGAAGAATTGTAAATATATAGGAGTAAAAAACACCAGTGATGGTGTTTTTTTGTTGCCTGGAAATGAGGTGAGCACATGGAAAATCCTAAACAGGAGAATGCAGTCCAAATTGGGAATACAACGTTTTATGTAACTTCCGTTTTTTCCGGTACGGTTCAGTTAGAGTATTTAATTAAACGACTAATCCAGAAAGAAATTGAGCAGGAAAACAATACCCGTTGATTGAAAAAACAGTAGAGCAAATTGCTGAAAAGAGTGCTTAAACGTGTTATAATTATAAAGTACAAAGCAGTTTGTTTGCTGTTGGAAAGGAGCAGAAATGTTAAAACAGCAGACAAAACTAAGAGTTAGATTATATGCACGTTTATCGAAAGACGATGGGGATGCGGATAAGGAAAGCAACAGCATTACCAATCAGTTGCAGATGTTAAGGTACAACGCTAAGGAAAAAGGATTTGAAGTGATAGGCGAATATGTGGACGATGGTTATTCTGGAACTACCTTCAACCGGCCGGATCTGAACCGTATGATTAAAGATGCTATGGACGATCCGGAACCGAGCGGTATCATGGTAAAGGATATGTCACGTTTTGGACGTAACAATGCCATGTTCATGTATTATGTGGAAGAAATCTTTCCTAATAATGATATTTTGTTTATTGCTTTGAATGATGATGTTGATACAAGATTTGATGAAAACGAGATGATGCCGTTTAAATCTATTATGAATGAGTATTATGCCCGTGATACATCAAAGAAAATCCGAAGCGTAAAAAAGACAACAGCATTGAGTGGTGGGTTCTGCGGTTCATTTGCACCTTATGGTTATGTGGTGGACCCAGAGAACAAAAGAAAGCTATTGGTTGATCCTGATACAGCACCTATTGTCAAACGAATTTTTGAATTATCGAAACAAGGCAACAGCGTTCATCAGATTGCGAGAACCTTGTGCGAGGATGATGTTCTGATTCCGAGAGCATACAGGGCAATGAAGAAAGGCACTCTGGAAACAAGTACAGGATTTAAGTTTCCAACGGACTGGGTGGCAAAGAATGTGAAGATGATTTTGGAGAATCAAGTGTACTTGGGACACATGGTTTCTCATAAGACACAGACCAAATCATTTAAGAATAAGAAGCCGGTTGCAGTTCCGAAAGAAGAATGGATTATAGTACGGAACACCCATGAAGCGATTATTGATGAAGAAACCTTTGAACTGGTGCAGAAATTCATCAGTGTAAAAAAACAGCCAAATAAAACAGGACGTCCTAATATATTTGTGGGTCTTGTGAAATGCCCGGATTGTGGTCGCAACATGGCGTTTTCTAATCCAAATGGAAGGGAGCCTCGCTTTCGCTGCAGAACTTATGTAAGGAATAGCAATCTTTGTACAACCCATGCCATTTCTTATGAGGCGTTACAACAGATTGTTATGAGTGATATTCAAAAGCATATTAAGAATATGGAAGCCTTAGGAGATCAGTTTATACAGGAAATGCACGAATTGAGCGAAAAAGGCGGCAGTAAGAAAATCAAACAGTTCGAGAAAGACTTGGAAGTAGCAGAAAAACGGATTGCAGAAATTGATAGTGTGATTATGAAGCTCTTTGAGCAGAATGCACTCGGTAAGATTTCTGATGAACGCTTTGAAAAGATGTCCTCAGCTTATGAAAGTGAGCAGAAAGAACTTGCTCAAAAAAGAGACGAATTAAGAACTAAAATCAGAGCGGAAGAAAAGAAAACACAGAGTACCAATCAATTTTTGGAAACAATTCGTAAGTATGAAACAGTAACAGAACTGAACCGTTCTATGCTGGTGGAGCTGATTGATAGTATTTATGTATATCAGGCAGAGGGAACCGGCAAAGATCGTAAGCAAAGAGTGGAAATTAACTATCGTTTTCTTGCGGGGTCTCAATGTGGTATCGCCTGAAGAAAACGGCGGAACGATCAGTACAGTAGAATTTGCAAACCGTCTTGGAAAAGTCCCGCTTCTGTATCAGCCGGGCCAGTCCTGGAGTTATGGAACGTCGGCGGATGTCGTAGGTGCGGTGATTGAGGTGGCAAGCGGCATGCGCTTTGGGGATTTTCTGAAAAAAGAAATTTTCGAGCCGCTCGGCATGAACGATACCGATTTCTGGGTTCCGGCAGAAAAGCAGGATCGTCTGGCGAAGGTGTATGACTGCAGGGAGGGACAGCCGTCCGTCCGTTATCTGGACAATAACCTTGGCATTCAGAACGATATGGCGTACCGCCCGGCATATGAGGCAGGCGGAGCAGGCCTTGCATCTACCATCGACGATTATGCGAAATTTACGCAGATGCTGCTGAACGGCGGCACCTACAACGGTGTACAGATTCTCCGTCCGGCGACGGTAAAATTTCTGGGAGGCCACACATTAAGCGCGGTACAGCAGGCAGGCTTTGATAACTGGATCGGTCTGGAAGGATTTTCCTACGGAAATCTGATGCGTGTTCTGGTAGATCCGACGCGTGCGGTAACGCTGGGAAGCAAGGGTGAGTTCGGCTGGGACGGCTGGCTTGGATGCTACATGGAAGTCGTGCCGGAGCAGAATATGACATTTCTGATGATGACCCAGAAAAAAGATGCCGGAACGTACACCCTGTCCCGGAAGATCCGAAATATTATTTTCAGCGAATAACTTTTCATGAGAGTGATTCTCAAGTAAGGCCTTCCGGCCCGTCAGATCAGACGAAAAAAGTGCCGGAAAAGAAACAACTTAACGAATCAGACGGAACATATGAGCAAATTGCTGTAAAACTACGTCGAATTTTGTCTAAAACGGATATTTGCAGTGAGACAGATGTATGCTATTTTAGTGTCAGTCGAAAATGAAGGCGATTTCATTACTACTTTCAGAAAAAACAGCAAAAAAGGGATATCGTGTAAGTTTTTGACCGATTTTGAAGGAAATAAAAGAAAGAATTCAAAATCATGAAAAGAAGACTAAAAAGCAGAAAGGATGCAGAAAATATGATTTCGTTACCGTTAAAGTTTGATGAAGTAGAGAGTGTAGAAGAATTTGTAAATATGGTGAAACGCCTGGATTACGACGTTGACGTAAAAATAGGACGATGCGTCTTTGATGCGAAATCCCTGATGAGTGTCCTGATGATCGCCGGAAACCCGGATGCGGTTGTGGAAGCCCATACGAACGATATCGAAGCATTTAAAAAGAAATTTAAGGATTACCTTCAGTAAGAAAAAAAGTCGGAAAGGCACTGTGTGTAAGATGCATGGTGTCTTTTTGATGCACGAAAAAGCGGGTGAAGTATCTTGCCGGGGAGACGTGTGCATGGTAAAATAAAGTCTATTGGGATGGAAATAAGAGAATCAAAAGAACGGGCTGATGTAGAAGAAGTTTTTCGTAAAAAAGGAGGTACAAAGTGGAAGAAGAGAAACTGGAAAGAAGCATCAGAAAATCAGAGATTCCCGGACTTACGAGGGAAGAGGAGGAAGCACAGCTTGCGAAGGTGATCGGGATTGCCGAGCAGAATCTGGAACAGGCGAAGGCGGATATCCGGCTGGCGAATGAGGACCTGGCGGATCTGATGGAGACGTACGACGCAAAAGAGGCGGAAGCCTGGCGCTCTGGAACAACGCGACGGCGAAGCTGAATGCGTACCAGCACGGCATGGCGCGGCTGGAAAAAGCGAGAAAGAAGCCGTATTTCGGGCGGATTGATTTTCAGGATCCGCGGCTTTCGTTTTTAGAGTCCTATTACATCGGGCGCGTCGGCATTTCCGATGAGAAGGCGGAGCCGGTTGTGCTGGACTGGCGGGCGCCGATTTCCTCCGTCTATTATGAGAACAGCACCGGGCCGTGCAGCTATACGGTGAGTTCAGAGGGTACTTTTTCGATTGATCTGAAAAGAAAGCGGACGTATGAGATTGAAAATGACCATCTGAAAGACTTTTTTGATTCCGATGTGGTAGCGAACGATGAGCTGCTGACAAAGTATCTGGCGAAGAACAAAAAAGCGGTGCTCGGTGAGATCATTGCGACGATCCAGCAGGAGCAGAACCTCATTATCCGCAGATCCCCGAAGACGAATCTGATCGTACAGGGCGTGGCTGGCTCCGGAAAGACGACGGTGGCGATGCACAGGATTTCGTACATCCTCTATAATTACGAGGAGGACTTCCGGCCGGAGGATTTCTATATCATTGGAAGCAACCGCATTCTGCTGAACTACATTACCAGCGTTCTGCCGGAACTCGATGTGTACGGCATCCGTCAGATGACGATGGAGCAGCTTTTCATCCGGCTTCTGTATGAGGACTGGGACGAAGAAAAGTACATGGTACACACCATCGACGCGCGGATGAGAAAAACAGCATAAAGGGCGGAAGCGGCTGGTTTTTCGATCTGGAAAATTTCTGCCGTACGTACGAGGCAGAGCAGATTCCGCGGGAGCCGGTGCGGCTGGAAAAAACGGGAACATTGCTTCTGGACGCCGAGTATATTGATAACTATTGCAGGGAGCAGTCCACACTTTCCATGGAAGGAAAGATGTGCATGCTGAACGAGATCCTGCTGGCAAAATTTGAGAACGAGGTTTCGGGAAAAGAAGTGACGTTTCCGGCGCGCGAAAAAAAGGCGCTGAAGCGGAAATACGAGAAATATTTTGGAGATGGAAAATGGCGGGGATCCATTTTTGATCTCTATTTACAGTTTCTGGAGCAGCAGGCGGAGAAAGGAAAAGCGGTGGAAGTGCCGGAAAACTCCTTTGATGTCTATGATCTGGCGGCGCTGGCATACCTCTATAAGCGGATCAAGGAAAACGATCCCGTGCGCGAGGCGAGCCATGTGGTCATCGACGAGGCGCAGGATTTCGGGATGATGGCTTACCAGGTGCTTCATTACTGTCTGCGTGACTGTACGTATACCATTATGGGAGATACGTCGCAGAATATCCATTTTTCCTACGGCCTGAACGACTGGGAGGAGCTGAAAAAGCTGATTCTGACCGGCACGTACGATGCGTTCGGCGTTCTGCGGAAGAGTTACCGGAACACGGTGGAGTCTCCGATTTTGCAAATGAAATCCTGCGGCACGGGGATTTTGCGATTTATCCGGTGGAGCCGGTGCTGCGGCACGGAACGGCGGTGCGGAAAGAAGCATTTGACGATGAAGCGGCGCTGCTCGCCGCGGGTGTTCAGACAATCAAGACATGGCAGGCGCAGGGATATGAGACGATTGCCGTTGTATGCCGGGATGAGGCAGAAGCGGCGGATACGGCGCGGAAGCTGAAACAATACGTGCCGGTTGTGGAGGAGGATCTCGAGACGGCAGAGTTCGGCGAGGGCGTGATGGTGCTCCCGGTGGCATATACGAAAGGTCTTGAGTTCGATGCGGTGCTGCTTCTTGATCCGACGGAAGAAAAATATCCTGAAAATGACGGGCAGGTGAAGCTGCTTTACGTGGCGGCGACGCGGGCACTGCATGAGCTGGCGGTGCTGTATACAGGAGAACTGACGGGAATCCTTGCCAAAGAAGCGCCGAAGGGCCGTCACAATCAGGAATTTGCCATGGAGACGCTGACGAAGGCGAAAGAGTATGAGAAGGTTTCGCTGACGCAGAAGAAGGCGCGTGAGGAGAACCGCGCGATCGGCATTCAGGAGATGGACGAGCGGAACAGCCATGGACCGAAACGGATTGTGATCAAGCCGGAGCAGAGGCCGGGAATGGCGCTTGGAAATACAAGCACGACCGGAACAGCGGTGATGGCAAAAGGCAGTACGGCAACGCGGAGGGCTGCGGCAGAAACGGGAGAAGAAATTGCCGCAAAGACAATGCAGCAGCGTGCACCGGAAGGGGTGTCATCTATTTTGCTGGTGCGGCTTATCATGGAAAGGCAGGCGGCAAAGCGCCGGGAAGCAGACGGAGTGCAGGAATGCAATATGGAACGGGCATGGCCGGAGTGCAGAGTGCAAAAAGACCGGGCGGAGCAGGTATGGTACCAGGAGAAGCCGAGAAGACGGAGCGCCTGAATACCTCACTTTACGCTTTCGGTGCAATCCCGGAAAACGAGCTGCTGCGCATCAAGGGCCATTCGAAGATCAAGTGTGCGGTGAAATGGGCGAAGAAAGGAAAATCGGCGGTTGAGATTGCCAGCATGTACGGCATTTTACGTATCACCCCGATCACGCCGGAGGTGATCCGCATCAGTTTCGTAAAAGGTGTGACCGCAAAAGTGCAGGACACGTACTGGAAGCCGAGGCAGACACCGCGTTTCCGTGGAGTGCGAAAGAATCGAAGACGGCGGTTCTGGTCGAGACGGAAAAGCTGCGCGTCATGGTAGAAAAAAAGGACGGCGCGGTGCAGTTCCTGACGCCGGACAACAAACCAATCCTTTCCGAGAAGCGTGACGAGCCGCGCATGATCGACGGCGGCATGACATGGACGTTCTTCGACTGGAGCGGTTCCGAAAAGCTGAAAGCAAAAGGCATTCTTTCGACCGAGTGGCTGGATCTGACCGCGAAGGCGCGCTACGTCTCTTTTGGCGGAAAGCAGGCGCGGATGCCGCTGTTTGTTTCGAACCGCGGCTACGGCATTGCGGCCGCCGCGTCCCGGACGGCACTGCTGTGCAATGTACGGACGTTTGGAACGTATCTTCACACCGCAGGGGACGGACAGATTGATTATTACTTCATTCTCGGAAAAGACCGGGAGGAAATTGTAAAACAGTATAAAGAGCTATAAAAGGAGCAGACATTTTATGAAAACTCTGGTAATTGCAGAAAAACCATCCGTGGCACGCGACATTGCGCGCGTACTGGGGTGCAGCAAAAAAGAAAACGGAGCGCTGGAGGGAAACAAGTATATCGTTACCTGGGCGCTCGGCCATCTGGTGACGTTAAAAGATCCGGAAGACTATGACAAAAAGTATAAGGAATGGAATATGGCAGTTCTGCCGATGATGCCGGAAAAACTGCAGATCAAGGTCATTCCGCAGACGGGAAAACAGTACCATGCAGTGACGACACAGCTTGCGCGGAAGGACGTGAATGAGATTGTCATTGCAACCGATGCCGGACGCGAGGGTGAGCTGGTGGCGCGGTGGATTCTCGACAAAGCACATAACCAGAAGCCGTGTAAGCGTCTCTGGATTTCCTCTGTGACGGACAGGGCGATCCGTGAGGGTTTTGCCAATCTGAAGGATGCGAAAGAGTACGACAATCTCTACCGCGCTGCCGTTTCCCGTGCCGAGGCGGACTGGCTCGTCGGCATCAATGCGACGCGGGCGCTGACCTGTAAATACAATGCACAGCTTTCCTGCGGCCGTGTGCAGACGCCGACACTTGCCATGATCGCACAGCGCGAGCAGGAAATCCGTGAATTTGTCCCGAAACCGTATTACACGGTGACGGCCGCGGCGGGCGGTGTGGTCTACACCTGGAAAGATGAAAAATCGGGCGGCACAAGAATCTCCGATCCGGAAAAGGCAAAGCAGATCGCAGAGAAGGCAAAACGGTATCCGCTTGTCTTACAGAACGTAGAAAAGAAGAAAAAGCAGAAAGAAGCGCCATTGCTCTACGATCTGACGGAGCTGCAGCGCGATGCGAGCGCACGGTTCGGCTATTCGGCAAAACAGACGCTGAATCTGATGCAGAGCCTCTATGAGACCCATAAAGTCCTTACGTATCCGCGGACAGATTCACGGTATCTGACGAAAGATATTGTGCCGACGTTAAAAGAGCGGCTGGATGCGGTCAGCATCGGCCCGTACAAAGCACTGGCCCAGCAGGCGAAGCGCAGTCCGCTGAACGGAAAGCTCTCCTTTGTCAATGATGCGAAGGTTTCCGATCACCATGCCATTATCCCGACAGAGCAGTACGTGCAGTTATCCGCACTCTCGAACGAGGAGCGCCGCATTTATGATCTTGTTGTGCGCCGTTTTCTTGCGGTACTGCTGCCGCCGTGTGTATATGAAGAGACGGTGATCCAGGCTTCCATCGAAAAGGAATGCTTTACTGCGCGCGGAAAGCGCATGGTCGAGAAAGGCTGGCAGGAGGCGTACGAGGATAACCGGTACGACGAAGAGGATGAGGCGAAAGAAGAGGTGCGGGAGCAGAATCTGCCGCTTCTGGAGGCAGGCATGAAGATCGGGCAGCCGAAGATTAGTCTCCGCGAAGGAAAGACAAAACCTCCGGCACGCTTCACGGAAGGCACGCTGCTCTCCGCGATGGAAAATCCGGTCCGCTACATGGAAAACCGCGACAGCAGCCTGGTAAAAACGATCGGTGAGGCGGGCGGCCTTGGAACGGTTGCGACCCGTGCGGATATCATCGAGAAGCTGTTCCGCAGCTTTCTGATGGAGAAAAAAGGCAATGAGATCTATCTGACCTCGAAAGCACGCCAGCTTCTGAAGCTGGTTCCGGCGGATTTGAAAAAGCCGGAGCTGACGGCAAGCTGGGAGATGCAGTTAAACGACATTGCAAAGGGAAAGAAGCGGCGCGATGTGTTTATGAAGGAGATCCGCAGCTACACGGTGGAACTGATCGATGAGATCAAGACGGAAGAGGGAACGTTCCGCCACGACAACCTGACGAACAAGAAGTGCCCGAACTGCGGAAAACGGCTGCTTGCGGTGAATGGAAAGAACGCAAAACTGCTCGTCTGCCAGGACAGAGAGTGCGGCTACCGCGAGACGGTTTCCCGCACGACGAATGCGAGATGCCCGGTCTGCCATAAGCGCATGGAGATGATCGGAAAGGGCGAGGATGCGACGTTTGTCTGCGCCTGCGGCCACAAAGAGCGCATGACAAAATTCCAAGAGCGCCGCAAAAAAGAGGGCGGCGGCGTGACGAAGCGCGATGTGGCAGCTTATATGAAGAAACAGAAAAAAGAGGCAGAAGAGCCGGTGAACAATGCGTTTGCCGCGGCATTAAAAGGAATTAAATTATAAAAAAGGGAGCGAGTTCTGCCGAAAATCAAAAAACGGCGGAACCCGCTTTTTTTGTTAAAATCGTTGAGGAAAAGGTCAAAAAAAGTGATTGTTTTATGCAGAGTTATGCCGTAAAATAGAAACAAATGATATAAGAAACAGGAAAATTCTGAAAATAACAACAGGGAGGTTTTTCAATGAAACAGACAGATTTGGAAAAGCTGCTGGCGGATATGTCGCTGAAAGAGAAAGTAGATCAGATGCTTCAGTTAAGCGGAGCATTTTACCTCGGGGATGAAAACAGCGTCCTGACCGGCCCGGCAAATGACATGGGAATCGGAAAAGAGGACCTGGAGATGGCCGGTTCCATTCTCGGTGCAGCCGGTGCCGATACGATGAAAAAACTGCAGGATGACTACATGGCAAAACAGCCGCATCACATCCCGATGCTGTTCATGATGGATGTCATTCACGGCATGAAGACCATTTTCCCGGCGCCGCTGGCGCAGGGAGCCACTTTTGATCCGGAGCTCTCCGGCGAGTGCGCGTCTGCAGCCGCAAAAGAAGCATCCGCGGCCGGACTTCACGTTACCTTTTCTCCGATGGTTGACCTTGTGCGCGATGCGAGATGGGGCCGCGTTGTGGAATCCACAGGCGAAGATCCGTACCTGAACAGCCGCTTTTCCGAGGCGATCGTAAAAGGCTTCCAGGGCGATGATTTAAAAACACCGGGAAAAGTTGCCTCCTGCATCAAACACTTTGCAGGCTACGGCGGAGCAGTCGCAGGAAGAGATTACAACACCGTAGAGCTCTCAGAGCATACCTTCCGTGAATTCTATCTTCCGGCATACAAAGCAGGCATTGATGCGGGCGCAGCGATGGTGATGACATCATTCAACACGATCAACGGCGTTCCGGCGAGCACCAACAAATGGCTGATGCGCGATATCCTGCGCGGCGAGATGGGATTTGACGGCGTGCTGATTTCTGACTTTGCAGCCATTCTGGAAACCGTTGCCCACAGAAGCTCGAAAGATGCCGCCGATGCAGCGAAAAAAGCGCTGGAGGCAGGCGTGGATATTGATATGATGACATCCGTTTACGCCGCAAACCTCTGCCGTCTCGTAGAAGAAGGTGAAGTGGACGAGCATCTGATTGACGAGTGCTGCCTGCGGATTCTGGAGCTGAAAAACAAACTGGGACTGTTTGAAAATCCATATAAAGATGCGGATGCCGAGAAAGAGAAAGCATACAACCTCTGCCCGGAGCACCGTGCACTGGCGAAAAAAGCAGCGGAGGAATCCTTCGTCCTGCTGAAAAACGACGGCGTACTGCCGCTCGACACTTCGAAAAAGATTGCATTTGTCGGCCCGTATACCAACAATCATGAAATCAAGAGCAGCTGGTCCTTCACCGGCGACAGCAAGGACTGCGTGACGATTCAGGAAGCAGCCGAGAAAGTCTTCGACGCATCACGCACCACGTATGCGGAAGGATGCCCGGTTATCGGAAACGATGTGGAGCTGATCGGATTTACCGAGACGACACCGAAAAAATACAGTGAGGAAGAGCTTGCTGCCATGGAGCAGAGCGCACTACAGGCAGCAAAAGAGGCCGATCTCGTGGTAATGCCGATGGGTGAGCATTATCTGCAGAGCGGCGAGGCGACCAGCCGTGCCATGATCGATGTGCCGGAAATCCAGATGGAGCTGTTCCACAAAGTGCTGGCCGTCAACCCGAATGTGGTTGTCGTTCTGTTCAACGGCCGCCCGCTGGATCTGCGGGAAATCAGCGCTAAAGCAAAAGCCATTCTCGAGGTATGGTTCCCGGGAACCGAGGGCGGAAGCGCTGTTGTGGATGTTCTGAACGGAAAGAAAAATCCGTCCGGCCATCTGCCGATGAGCTTCCCGTACTGCGTGGGCCAGGCACCGGTCAGCTACAACGAGTATTCCACCGGAAGACCGAATCTGCCGGGCATGAAAGAGCGGTTCCGCTCCAAATATCTTGACATTCCGAATGCACCGCTGTATCCGTTCGGCTATGGTCTTTCCTACACGACATTTGCCATTTCGGATGTCGTGCTTGACCAGAACGAGATGGATAAGAATGGCAGAATTGCAGCAAAAGTAACCGTGAAGAATACCGGTGATGCTGCAGGCTGCGAGGTTGTTCAGCTGTACATCCGCGATGATTATTCCGATGTGGTTCGTCCGGTGAAAGAGCTGAAAGGTTTCCGGAAAGTAGAGCTTGCCCCGGGTGAGGAGCAGGAGGTTACGTTCTATATTACCGAAGAGGATCTGCGCTACTACCGGCTCGACGGAACCTTCGGCAGCGAGCCGGGTACCTTTACGGTGATGATCGGCAACAGCAGCACGACGGAAAACAGTGCGGTATTTACTTTAAAATAAATTGGGAAAAGAAGGGTGAAACTTATGGAGAAAACAACGAAAAACGGAATCCACCGGATCCGCCAGGAGGGCGGAAAAACGATCGCCTGGGCAGAAGAGTCCGGAGTTAAGGTACTGGAAAAAGACGGGTATTACTTTAAAGACCTGGCAAAAACCGGTGAACTGCTGCCGTATGAGAACTGGCGCCTCTCCGATGAGGAGAGAGCCGCAGACCTTGCGGGCCGTCTTTCCATCGAGGAGATCGCTGGCCTTATGTTGTACTCACCGCACCAGGCCGTACCGCCGATGCCGGGCGGTCCGTTCCAGGGAACGTTTGACGGAAAAACGTATCTGGAATCCGGCAAAGAACCGTATGCGATTTCAGATCAGCAGAAAGAATTTCTGGAGGACGAGCACATCCGCCATATCCTGCTGACGAACGTGGAAAGCCCGGAGATTTCCGCAAAATGGAGCAATGAGCTGCAGAAACGGGCAGAGACACTGCCGTATGGTATTCCGATCAACCTCTCCTCTGATCCGCGGAACGGAGCAAAGGATTCCGGCGCAGAGTTCAAGAGCGGCGGAAGCGAGATCAGCAAATGGCCGGAGGGTGTCGGCTTTGCAGCATGCTTTGACCCGGAAGTAGCCGGACAGTTTGCAAAGGATGCCTCCCGTGAATACCGGGCACTCGGCATCACAACGGCACTCGGACCGCAGATCGACCTCTGCACCGAGCCGAGATGGATGCGCTTTGTCGATACGTTAGGCGAAGAAGTGGAGATGTCCAAAAAGCTTACCAAAGCGTACTGTGACGGTATGCAGACAACGGAAGGGGAAGCAGACGGCTGGGGAAAAGACAGCGTCAACACGATGGTCAAACACTGGCCGGGCGGCGGCACCGGAGAGGCCGGACGCGATGCACACTATGCATTCGGACAGTTTGCCGTTTATCCGACCGGAAATTTTGAGGAGCATTTAAAACCGTTTACCGAGGCAGCCTTCCACCTGGACGGACCGACCGACTGCGCATCCGCGGTTATGCCGTACTACACCGTATCCTACGGCGTGGACAAGAAAAACGGCAAGAACGTCGGAAACTCCTACAGCGAGTACCTGATCAAGGATCTGCTGCGCGGAAAATATGAATTTAAAGGCATTGTCTGCACCGACTGGGGCATCACCCAGGATCCGGAGAAGACGATTGAGGGATTTGGAAGCCGCTGCTACGGCGTGCAGGATATGACCGAGGCAGAACGGTGTCTGCTGGCGATCACAAACGGCGTTGACCAGTTCGGCGGAAACAGCGAGTCCGGTCCGATTGTCGAGGCATATAAGATCGGCTGTGAGAAATACGGCGAGAAAGCGATGCGTGAGCGCATGGAGCTGTCCGCCAAACGTCTTCTGATCAACATTTTCCACTGCGGCTTGTTTGAGGACCCGTATCTTGATCCGGAAGAATCCGCAAAGATTGTAGGATGCGAAGAGTTCTGCCGCCATGGCTATGAGGCACAGCAGAAATCCATCGTCCTGCTGAAAAACAGTGCGAAACGTGCACCGGAAGGACAGAAGGGTGTGCTGCCGCTGAAGAAAGGTTTGAAGGTTTATATTCCGGAGAGAAAGATCGGACCGTCCAAAGCGTTCTTCCGCATCGATCTGCCGGCAAAAACCGAAGATCCGCTGCCGGATGGACTGCCGTCCAAGTACGGTACACGCGTGGCATCACCGGAGGAGGCCGATGTGGCGCTGGTATTTATCGAAAGCCCGGCATGCAACCCGTATTCCACCGAAGATCTTGCGAACGGCGGCAACGGCTATCTGCCGATTACACTGCAGTACCGCCCGTATACGGCGAAAAAAGCGCGTGAGGTGAGCATTGCCGGCGGTGATTTCCGCGAGAATTTCACGAACCGCAGCTATCTTGGAAAGACAAACACTGCCTACAACGAGGCTGATCTCGACAATATTCTCGAATGCCGCCGCGCGATGGGCGACAAGCCGGTGATCGTCTGCGCAACCGTCAACAACCCGATGGTGATGCATGAATTTGAAGCCGAAGCCGATGCGATCATCGCAGAGTTCGGTGTTTCGAGAGCCGCTGTGCTCGACGTTGTCTTCGGCGGTTACAACCCGACCGGCCGTCTGCCGATCCAGATGCCGAAGGATATGGATGCGGTTGAGGAGCAGAGTGAGGACCGTGCGTTGGATATGGAAACCTATATTGACAGCGAAGGACATAACTATGACTACGGTTATGGCATGAATTACGAAGGCGTTCTTCCTGCATGGAAAAAGTAAAAGAATAACAGAAAACCTGATCGGCACCGGGACTGCGTGTGTTTCGGTGCCGATATTGGAAACAAAAGACAGAATAAGGAGGACTTAAAAAGAGATGATTGTTCCAAAATATTTCGAAGATTTCGATCACCTGCATGTGAATACCATGCCGAACCGTGCCTACTACATTCCGGCATCCCGCCGCATGGAGGATCTGGTGGAGAACCGGGAGGCGTCGGACCGCTTTTTCCTGCTTTCCGGCGACTGGAAATTCCGCTATTTTACCAGTGTTTACGATGTAAAAGAGGAGTTTTTCGCAGAAGGATACGACACTTCTGCATTCGAGACGATTCCGGTGCCGTCCGTCTGGCAGAATTATGGCCATGACCACCATCAGTATACGAATGTCCGCTACCCGTTCCCGGTGGATCCGCCGTATGTGCCGTATGAGAACCCGTGCGGTGCGTACGTGAGAACGTTCGAGTGGAAAAAACAGGAGGAAGCACCGAGGGAATTCCTGAATTTTGAGGGCGTGGATTCCTGTTTCTACGTGTGGATGAACGGCAGCTTCGTCGGCTACAGCCAGGTGTCTCATTCTACGAGTGAATTTGATGTAACAGACTTCTTAAAAGATGGCACCAACACCATCGCCGTACTGGTGCTGAAATGGTGCGATGGAAGCTATCTCGAGGATCAGGACAAATTCCGCATGAGCGGCATTTTCCGCGATGTCTATCTGCTTGCAAGACCAGAAAAAGGCATCCGCGATTACTTTGTAAAGGCAGCGCCGGACGCATCGTACCAGAATGGAGAAGTTTCGATTGCGATTACCTGGAATGACGGGGAACCGCAGGAAGGAACAGCAAAGCTGTTTGATGCAGAAAATCATCTTGTGGCAGAGGCAGCGTTTGGCGGCGATACGGTTCAGATGCATGTAAAAGATGCACATCTGTGGAATGCCGAGGAGCCGTATCTGTATACGCTGGTGCTGGAGACGGCGGGTGAGGTGATCACGGATCATGTCGGCATCCGTGAGATCCACGCGAAGGACGGTGTGCTGTACCTGAACGGCGTGAAGATCAAATTCCACGGAACAAACCGCCACGACAGCGATCCGGTGACGGGATTTGCAATCAGCCTTGCACAGATCAAAAAAGATCTGAAGGTAATGAAAGAGCACAACATCAATGCGATCCGGACCAGCCATTACCCGAATGCGCCGTACTGTTATCAGCTTTATGACCGTCTCGGTTTTTATGTCATCGATGAGGCGGACAATGAGAGCCACGGCACAGAGGCAATTTATGCGAATTACACGGGCTGGGAAGAGTATGCGAAGAACTGGAATAAACTAATTGCGAACAATCCGGTATTTACCGAGGCAACCGTAGACCGCACACAGCGTTGCGTAGAGCGCGATAAAAACCGCCCGAGCGTTGTCATCTGGTCGATGGGAAATGAGTGCGCATACGGCTGTACCTTCGAGGCGGCCTTAAAGTGGACGAAGGAATTTGATCCGACGCGTCTGACGCACTATGAGTCGGCACGGTATGTGGATGATCCGAAGAAATACGATTACAGCAACCTCGACCTCTACAGCCGCATGTATCCATCACTCGAGGAGATCAAAAAAGAGCTGGTGGAGTACGGGGATAAGCCGTATATCATGTGCGAATACTGCCATGCGATGGGCAACGGCCCGGGAGATCTTGAAGACTACTTTGAACTGATCCACAGCGAGGAGAAGATGTGCGGCGGCTTTATCTGGGAGTGGTGCGACCACGCGATTGATATGGGAAAAACGATCGAGGGAAAGAAGATGTACGCGTACGGCGGCGACCACAACGAGTATCCGCACGACGGCAACTTCTGCATGGACGGACTTGTTTATCCGGACCGCACACCGCATACGGGACTGATGGAATTTAAAAACGTGTATCGTCCGGTGCGCGTGACGGGATATGATGCCGAAAAGGGTACACTGACCATCAAAAACTATATGAATTTTGTGAATCTGAAAGATTACGCTGTGCTCGGCTATGAGGTGCTTGTGGACGGCGAAGTGACGGAGAGCGGCAAGATTACAGATGAAGCACTGCTGGAGCTTGCGGCAGGCTGTGAGAAGACGATTCCGCTTGCCATTTCCGTGCCGGAGCAGGGAAAATGTGCGCTGAAGGTTACCTGGTATCAGAAACAGGCCACTGAGGTGCTGCCGGAGCAGTTCGAACTGGGATTTGAAGAAGTTCCGGTGAAAACGAAAGACAATCAGAACCAGAAGGCAAAAGAGATGATGAAGCGCCCGGAGGGAACGGCTTCGTTTGGATGGAAAGAGGACGATCATTATCTGACGGTATCGACGGAACAGTTCAGCTATACCTATAATAAGTTCACCGGCCTGTTCGAGGAAATGTGCTATGCCAACCAGAATCTGCTCGACCGCCCGATGGAGCTGAACATCTGGCGTGCGCCGACAGACAATGACCGCAATATCAAGAATACCTGGATGCGTGCTCAGTATGACCGCACCGTGACGCGGGCGTATGAGACAACGGCAAAAGAAGAAAACGGCTGCGTGGAGATCGAGACAAGCTATTCGATTTCGTCTCCGGCTCTGCAGCGGATCCTTGCAGGTGTGATCAAATGGACAATTTACAGCGACGGAACGACCGATGTCCATGTAGAAGCAAAGAAAGACCCGGTATTCTCGGTTCTGCCGCGTTTTGGCCTGCGCCTGTTCCTGCCGAAATCGTTTGCAAAACTGACCTACTGCGGTCTCGGTCCGGTGGAGAGCTACGTGGATAAGCACCAGGCAAGCTATCACGGCGTTTTCCACAGCACACCGGCAGAACAGCAGGAAGACTATATCCGCCCGCAGGAGAACGGCAGCCACTACGACTGCGATTATGCAAGTCTTGCCAGTGATCGTGCGGTATTGACGGCAGTGGGCGAGAAAACCTTCTCATTCCAGGCATCTATTTACACGCAGGAGGAGCTGACCGCGAAAGCCCACAACTATGAGCTTCGGCCGTGCGGAAGCACTGTTTCTGCATCGACTACCGCCAGGCCGGGATCGGATCGGCAAGCTGCGGACCGATGCTGCTGGAAAAATATCAGCTGAAAGAAACCGAAATCAGCTTCGATGTGCGGCTGAAACCGAAACTGCTGTAAAGTGTAGAATTTGAAAAATAAGAAAAGCGCTGTGCCCTCTCTCTGAAAGGTGAGGGAACGGCGCCTTTTTATATGATGTACAAAAAAGTCTTGATAAACCTATTGAATTACTATGAATACAGGATTATAATGGACGAAATTATAATTCAAATCTAATCCAGGTGATTCTGGAAAGAGAAAAGGGAAGGAGAAAATCAAGCATGAGTGAAATTACAAGAGATGAGGCATTTACGTTATTAAAAAAATACAACAAAGATCCCTTCCATATTCAGCATGCGCTTACCGTAGAGGCCGTGATGAAATGGTATGCAAGAGAGCTTGGCTATGGGGCAGAAGAGGAGCACTGGGGTATTGTCGGACTGCTGCATGACATTGATTTTGAGCTGTATCCGGCAGAGCACTGCCTGAAAGCACCGGAGCTTCTGCGGGAAGGCGGCGTGTCGGAAGATATCATTCATGGTGTCGTTTCCCATGGCTGCGGCATTACCATTGAGTGTGGCGTCACACTGGATGTGGAGCCGGTGCATGAGATGGAAAAAGTTCTGTTTGCAGCAGATGAGCTGACGGGACTGATCTGGGCAGCTGCGCTGATGCGGCCTTCGAAGAGCACAAAAGACATGGAACTGAAATCCTTAAAGAAGAAATATAAGAGCAAAGGCTTTGCAACAGGATGTTCGAGAGAGGTCATTGAGAGGGGCGCCGATCAGCTTGGCTGGCCGCTGGAAAAATTACTGACTATGACCCTGCAGGCAATGGCCGACAGCGAGGATGAGATCAATCAGGAAGTGGAAGCGGAACAGAACGCATAAAAACAGTCTGAGTTTCGGTGTAAAAACGGGAACTCAGGCTGTTTTTTTGCATGGCGCATCTTTTCCCAGGCATTACCATTTCTTTTTTTGTTAGATCGCAAGAAGAAAATACGGAATCCGCACAGGGCAGGAAGAGGCGTTTTTTCAGCATTGGAGGAAGTGACGGACAGGGAATTTTGTGATATAGTAAAACAAAATCTGAGTGAAAAGGTGAAATACAAAATGATCAGTGAAAAAATTTTTGAATTAATTCTTCGAAACGGGGTGACCCAGAAAGAATTCTCTGAAGAAACCGGAATTTCACAGAGCACCATCAGCGACTGGAAAAGAAAGGGGACGAATCCGTCGGCGGATAAGATACTGAAAATCTGCGAAGTGCTGAAGGTTACGCCGTATGAGCTTTTAGGAGAAAATGAGATCGAACGGAAAGCAGTGGATCTCGAAATGTGCGCGGCAAACACAGAGGAGAAAATGATTCTGGAAGGCTTTCGTAATTTGCCCGACAGAAAAAAGGAACGAATTCTGGGATATCTGGCGGCATTGCAGGAGGAATAAAAGGATGCAGAAACCATCTGTGCATATCCTGGCCTCTCAGATGAGGAAAATATTTCAAAAATCTGAGATTTTCTATCGCGAATCTCTCTTAGGAGTGATAAAATAAACCATAATACGTTCGGCAGAAAGAGGGAATCGAGTATGAAATATGCCTACAAAAACGGAAAAATTTTAAACGGAACGAAAGAGATGCAGGTCCAGACCGGTCTTACGATCCTGACGGAGGGAGAAAACATCACGGCGATTGTCCCGGAAGAATCGACCATCCGCAGGTAAAACGTAATCCGGTCGTGACGGCGGAGCTGGATAAATTTCTGGTGGATTAAAAACAGGATGGAGAAGACAAACAAGATGGAAGAAACGAAAGAAACACAGGAAAGCTTACAGCGAAAAAGAGAACAGGCCCTGCAGCGGCTCCGCAAGGAGCGGACAGAAGAAGCCCTATGGGACTGTGTTACTGCGTATCAGGATTTTGAGTTCCATACGTATTCCGGTCTGCCGTATTCCTACCATATGAAATACGGCAGAAGCGGCACCTATACAAAAGAGCTCTGGATCAACCGCAGAGAAAAAAGCAAAAGTCTTGTCTGGAGCTCCGTCCGGAGTGCATATCAGAAAGTGCTGGAATTACAGCAGGAGAGCGAAAGACCGGTTGTCGAGCGCCCGAAAGCGCTGGGCGATATCCGTGGAATCACGTATATTTACGGCATCTTTTACGAGTTTGCCCTGCTGGAAATGCCGGAAAAAGCAAAAGAAAAAATTGCTCTGCAGACAGCAGGACAAAAATCGCCGGAAAAATAAATTTTCTGCCCATGCAGGTCTTGACAACCACGCATTGGGTGATATAATCTAAAACTATCGGGAGCCAAAAAGCACCGAACACAAAAAACAAAGCGTAGAAGAGACGAGTAAATCACAGCGAATGTGACAGAGAGAAACCCCGTTTTGTGGTGCAAGGGTTTTAACAGGAACGTGATCGAAGACCAGCTCTGAGCGGCCCCAATCTGGCCCGGTGATTCCGTTATCGTCAAATGAAGTGGTTTGAAAAAACAAAATGGGTGGAACCGCGGTGAATGAAAATACATCGTCCCTTTTGACAGCATAAGCGTGTCAGAAGGGACTTTTTTGTTGCTGTAAAAAATATAAAAATTCTGAAACACGCTTGCGAAAAATATACAAAGAAAGAGGTAAAGCAAATGATCATCACACTGAAAGATGGAAGTACCAAAGAGTACTCCGAACCGAAATCCATCATTGAGATCGCAGCAGACATCAGCGAAGGCCTTGCAAGAATGGCCTGTGCAGGTGAAGTAAACGGTGAAGTAGAAGATCTTCGTACCGTCATCGACAAGGACTGCAATCTTTCCATTCTGACCTTCAACGATGAAGGCGGAAAAGCAGCATTCCGTCACACCACATCCCATATCATGGCACAGGCAATCAAGAGACTGTACCCGGAGACCAAGCTTGCAATCGGACCGTCCATCGCAGACGGATTCTACTACGATATAGACAGAGAAACTCCACTCACCAGCGAAGACCTTGAAAAAATCGAAGCAGAAATGAAGAAAATTGTAAAAGAGGATCTGAAACTGGAGCGCTTCGAGCTGCCGAGAGCAGAAGCCATCGCTTTCATGAAAGAAAAAGAAGAGCCATATAAAGTAGAACTGATCGAAGATCTGCCGGAAGACGCAGTCATCAGCTTCTATCGCCAGGGTGAATTCACGGACCTGTGCGCAGGCCCTCATCTGATGAGCACAAAGCCGGTCAAAGCCTTCAAACTGACCAGCCTTGCAGGCGCATACTGGAGAGGCAGCGAGAAAAACAAGATGCTGCAGAGAATCTACGGAACTGCATTCACAAAGAAAGCAGAGCTTGAAGAGTACCTCCACATGATCGAGGAAGCAAAGAAGCGTGACCACAGAAAACTCGGAAAAGAGCTCGGCCTGTTTATGATGAGTGAGGACGGCCCGGGATTCCCGTTCTTCCTTCCAAAAGGAATGGATCTGAAAAATGCACTGATGGATTACTGGCGTGAAATCCACAGAAAAGCAGGATACGTAGAAATCTCCACACCGATCATCCTGAACCGTCGCCTGTGGGAGACCTCCGGTCATTGGGATCACTACAAAGAAAACATGTATACCACCGTCATCGACGATGAAGATTATGCAATCAAACCGATGAACTGCCCGGGCGGCGTTCTCGTTTACAAATCCGAGCCTCGTTCCTACCGTGATCTGCCGCTGCGTCTGGCAGAGGTTGGTCTGGTACATCGTCATGAGAAATCCGGCCAGCTGCACGGCCTGATGCGTGTACGCTGCTTCAACCAGGACGATGCCCATATCTTCATGACACCGGAGCAGATCAAAGACGAAATCAAAGGCGTTGCAAACCTGATTGACCAGGTTTACAAACTGTTCGGATTCAAATATCACGTAGAGCTGTCCACCCGTCCGGAAGACAGCATGGGAAGCGATGAGGACTGGGAGGTAGCAACCGAAGGTCTCCGCGGCGCACTCGATGATCTTGGCCTTGACTATGTAGTCAACGAAGGCGACGGCGCATTCTATGGCCCGAAGATCGACTTCCATCTGGAAGACTCCATCGGAAGAACGTGGCAGTGCGGTACCATCCAGCTTGACTTCCAGCTGCCGCAGAGATTCGAGCTGGAATACACAGGAGCAGACGGCGAGAAGCATCGTCCGATTATGATCCACCGTGTTGTTTACGGTTCTGTTGAGCGTTTCATCGGTATCCTGATCGAGCATTTTGCAGGTGCATTCCCAACCTGGCTTGCACCGGTACAGGTAAAGGTTCTGCCAATCTCCGACAAATACGCAGATTACGGTAAGAAGGTTCTGGACGCCCTTCACGAGGCAGGCATCCGCGCAGAGATGGATACCCGTTCCGAGAAGATTGGATATAAGATCCGTGAGGCACAGGGACAGAAGATTCCATACATGCTGATCGCCGGAGCAAAAGAGGAAGAGGCAGGTCTTGTATCTGTCAGAAGCCGTTTTGCAGGTGATGAAGGCCAGAGAAGCCTGGAGCAGTTTATCGCAGATATCAAAGAAGAAATCGCAGGCCGCGTTAACCGCCCGGTTACTGTTGAAACAAAAGAAAATAAATAATAAAGCATAAAAAATTACCTCTTGGAAATAATGGTTTCTATGCGGGCGAAACCGCAGAAAACTAAATTTCAGGAGGTAATTTATTATGCCAGCATTAAGTTGTTCCGCTATGACCTGTGTTTACAACCAGAACGAGCTCTGTTCCAAAGGAGATATCCGCGTAGGCGGAAGCGAAGCCAAAAGCTCCATGGAAACGTGCTGCGAGAGCTTCAAGGAGCGCGGTGAGGGCACGATGTTCAACTCTACCGGCTGCGGCTGTACGAAAATCGGTGTCGACTGCAAGGCGCAGAACTGTACCTTTAACGACAACTGTAAATGCGAAGCCGGAGACATCCATATCGCCGGAGACAGCGCATGCAGCTGCCAGGAAACCGAGTGCAGCTCCTTCCGCTGTGGCTGCGGGAGATAAATACGAAAAAATGCGAAAATCAGTATTGACAACAGGATGGGAGAGTGCTATACTGCAATAGTCTGAGAAAAAGAAAGTAGAGTATCCACTCTCACCCTAGCGCAAACACGCGACTACGGTCCAATATTGATCTTAAGTTCTCTTTGTGTAGAGATTTATGTACAATGTTAAGTGGATAGTCTGTCTATCCACTTTTCTTGCGTTATCAGTCAAATCCGGTCCGGTGAGCCGAGTTTGATTTCGTTACACCGCAAAAGCGGGAACACAGTCTTTTATAATGATGGAGGTGCACTACAATTAGCGAATTAATGATTAATGAGCAGATCAGAGACAGAGAAATTCGTCTGATCGGTCAGAACGGAGAACAGCTTGGAATTATGTCTGCCAGAGATGCGTACCTGAAAGCACAGGAAGCAGGTCTGGATCTTGTGAAAATTGCTCCGACAGCGAAACCGCCGGTTTGCAAAATTATCGACTACGGAAAGTACAGATATGAACTGGCCCGCAAGGAAAAAGAAGCAAAGAAAAAACAGAAAACAATTGAAATCAAGGAAGTTCGCCTTTCTCCAAACATTGACACCAATGATCTTAATACCAAAGTAGGTGCAGCCCGCAAGTTCATTACAAAGGGAGACAAAGTAAAAGTAACACTTCGTTTCCGCGGCCGTGAGATGGCACATATGAACAGTAGCAAATACATCCTCGATGAATTTGCAGAGAGTCTGTCCGATATTGCAACGGTTGACAAAGCGCCGAAGGTGGAAGGCAGAAGCATGACCATGTTTTTGACGGCTAAACGTTAAAATACATTTGAATCAATATCAAGGAGGAAATTAAAATGCCAAAGGTAAAAACAAGCAGAGCAGCTGCAAAGCGTTTTAAAACAACAGGAACAGGAAAATTAGTAAGAAATAAAGCTTACAAGAGCCATATCTTAACCAAGAAATCTCAGAAGAGAAAAAGAAACCTGAGAAAACAGACTACTGTTGATGCAACAAACGTAAAGAACATGAAGAAAATCTTACCTTACATGTAATTTTTGCAAGGTAGAGTTACGCCCAACAGATCAAGGAGGAAAATAAGAAATGGCAAGAATTAAAGGCGGCATGAACGCTAAGAAAAAACATAACAGAGTATTAAAACTGGCTAAAGGTTACAGAGGAGCCAGAAGCAAACAGTATAGAGTAGCAAAACAGTCCGTAATGCGCGCACTGACCAGCTCCTACGCAGGAAGAAAACAGAAAAAACGTCAGTTCCGTCAGCTGTGGATCGCTCGTATCAACGCAGCAGCAAGAATGAACGGTCTGTCCTACAGCAAATTTATGTATGGTCTGAAACTGGCAGGCGTTGAGCTGAACCGTAAAGTTCTGGCTGACATGGCAGTTAACGATGCAGAAGGATTTGCAACACTGGCTGAGCTTGCAAAAAGCAAAGTAGCATAAGTAAAAACATATTCTGTGTGAATATACGAAGAAGCTGTGAGAACCGGTAAGGGGATCGCAGCTTCTTTTGAAATATAGAAAAACATGAGGTGAATATGAAAAAAAGCAAAGTGGCAGTGGTTGCCTGTCCCGACTATGAGCCGGCGCACGTAAAGGAAAGCCTGCAAAAGGGATTGGAAGCAATTGGCGGCCTGGAATCTCTGATCGGAAAAGAAGAGAATATCTTATTAAAACCAAACCTCGTCCGCTCCGCAAAACGAGAACGCGCCGTCGTGACCGACCCGGAAGTTATGGATGCCCTGATCACGATTTTGCAGGAAAATGGCTATGAGAATATTTCCTGCGGCGATTCCTGCGGCCTTGGCACCCCGGAGGGCATTGCAAAGGAAGCCGGGCTGAAAGAGGTGCTGGAAAAACACAACGTTCCGCTGAAAGATTTCCTTACGAGCGAGCGCGTAGAAACCGCCGATGGTAAATTTCTGATGATTGCGAAAGATGCACTCGACTGCGACGCCCTCATCAGTGTCAGCAAAATGAAAACCCACGCGCTGGAACGCATCACCGGAGCTGTCAAGAACCAGTACGGCTGCATCAGCGGCGTCTACAAAAAACTCGGCCACACGCAGTATCCGAACGCTGAGAGCTTCGCGCACATGCTGATCGAGCTGAACCAGAAAGTCGCCCCGCGCCTCTATATCTGCGACGGCATCGTAGCAATGGAAGGCAATGGTCCGACTTCCGGCGACCCGGTTTCGATGGGAGTTCTTCTTATGTCCACCGATCCGATTGCACTGGATACCGTGTTCTGCCATCTGGTGAACCTTGATCCGTCGTATGTGCCGACAAATCTCTACGGGGAAACGCTCGGCCTTGGAACGTGGCACGACGACCGCATCGAAATCGTGACAGCGGATGGCACCATATCCGAGGAAGAACTGAAAAGAAAGTACGGAAATCCAAACTTCAACGTCGACCGCCGCAAAGCCCGCAAAAAAGGAGCCCTCGACCTGCTCGAGATCCTCGGGGTCTTCCAGAGCCGCCCCTATATCATAGAAGAAAAATGTAAAAAATGCGGCGTCTGCGTCGAGAGCTGCCCGGTGGAAGGGAAAGCCGTCCGTTTTGATAACGGCCGCAGAAATCCGCCGGTCTACGATTATAAAAAGTGCATCCGCTGTTTCTGCTGTCAGGAAATGTGCCCGCATCAGGCAATCCAGGTAAAGAAACACCGTCTGCCGTGGGGAAAATAAGGGAGCTATCCTACAAAGTGACTGGAAAAGCAAAAAGAGAAGTGTTATACTTGAAACCGGACAAAATTTAGTACAGGAGGAACAACACCATGGAATTAGAAACTTTAAGAAGTGATATGATAGCAGCAATGAAAGCCAAAGACAAAGCGAGAAAAGAGGCCATCTCTTCCCTGATCTCCGCAGCAAAGAAAGTAGCCATCGACGAGGGCTGCCGCGATGACATCAAACCGGAGCTGGTAGACCGCGTCATCTTAAAAGAGCTGAAGACCGTAAAAGAGCAGATCGATACCTGCCCGGCATCCCGTGAGGACTTAAAAGCAGAGTATCAGTTCCGCTATGACGTCATCAGCGAGTACGCACCGAAACAGATGAGTGCAGACGAAGTCAAAGCCTACATCCAGGAGAAATTCGCAGACGTTCTGGCAACCAAGAACAAAGGTGCCATCATGAAGGCCGTTATGGCAGATATGAAAGGTAAAGCAGACGGAAAAGTCATCAACCAGACCGTTGCAGAACTGTGCAAATGAATATCATCAACATCGAACACATCAGCAAACTGTTCGGCGATAAACTGATTTTTGACGATGCTTCCTTCGGCCTGCAGGAGGGCGACAAGGTCGGCATCGTCGGAATCAACGGAACCGGAAAATCCACGCTGCTGCGCATGGCAGCAGGAGAGGAGACCCCGGATTCCGGCCAGATTATCCGCCAGAACAACCTCAAAATGGCCTATCTTCCGCAGACACCGGAATTTCCAAAGGATGCCACCGTGCTGTCCTACGCCCTTTCCGGCGATGAGGAGGACTGGCAGGTGCAGAGCAACCTTGTACAGCTCGGTATCACCGAATACGACGCAAAAATCGACACCCTCTCGGGCGGCCAGCGCCGCAAGGTTGCCCTGGCAAAAGTGCTTGCGTCCGATTTTGACGTCCTGATCCTCGACGAGCCGACAAACCATCTCGACAATGCGATGCTCTCCTGGCTCGAGGATTACCTGAAAAATTACCGCGGAACCGTCTTTATGGTCACCCATGACCGTTATTTCCTGGATAAAGTGTCGAACCGCATCCTCGAAATCAGCCACGGAAAAATGTACAGCTACGATTCCAACTATTCCCGTTTTCTGGAACTGAAAGCTGAGCGCGAGGAGATGGAACTCGCCTCTGAACGGAAACGCCAGAGCATCCTGCGCATGGAACTCGAATGGGCGAAACGCGGCTGCCGCGCAAGAAGCACAAAACAGCGCGCAAGACTCGAACGTCTCGAAGTACTCAAAAATGGCACGGCACCGACCGCAGACGCTGTCGTGGAGATGGATGCTGTCGAGACCCGCATGGGAAAGAAAACGATTGAATTCCATAACGTCAGCAAAGCCTTCGGCGATAAAACGCTGATGAAAGATTTCGAATACATCTTCCTGCGGAACCAGAGTGTCGGCATCATTGGCCCGAACGGCTGCGGAAAATCCACAATGCTGCGGATGATCACCGGAGAAGTCCTGCCGGATGCGGGAACCATCGAAATCGGCGACACGATCCGCATCGGCTATCTGGCACAGGAAGAGCCGGACATGGATACGAATCAGCGCGTGATCGACTACGTGAAAGATATCGCTGAGTATGTCCAGACCCGTGACGGCCGCATCAGCGCATCGCAGATGCTCGAACGCTTCCTGTTCACACCGGATATGCAGTACACCCCGATTTCCAAACTCTCCGGAGGCGAAAAACGGAGACTGTATCTCTTATCCGTCTTAGTGAGCGGCGCCAATGTTCTGATCCTCGACGAGCCGTCCAACAACGTTGATATCCCGACCCTGACCGTGCTTGAGGATTTCCTGAACACGTTCGTCGGCATCGTCATCACCGTTTCCCACGACCGCTATTTCCTGGATAACGTCGTGGACCGCATCTTCGAATTCGACGGAAACGGAAATCTTCTGCAGTACGAGGGCGGCTACACCGATTACCTCGAAGCAAAAGAACGCCGTTTCGGCGGAAGTGCGGAAGAAACGGCAAAAGCAGCGCCGTCCAAAACGTCCGCGGACGAACCTGCAAAGTCAAAGAACAATGACTGGAAGCAGAAACGTCCGACCCGCCTGAAATTTACGTTCAAAGAACAGCGCGAGTACGAGACCATCGATGACGATATCGCTGTACTCGAGGAAAAGATTGCATCGCTTGACGATCAGATGCTCAAAAACGCCACCAACTCTGCAAAGCTCGCCGAACTGATGGTGGAAAAAGAGAAGACCGAAGCTGCTCTGGAAGAAAAAACCGAGAGATGGGTTTATCTAACCGACCTCGCAGAACAGATTGAGGCGCAGAATCAGAAATAAAAGAAGCAAAGGAACTGTCCGCAGAAGAGAAAAAATATGCGGGTCGTTCCTTCTTTTTTTATCGAGAAATTCGACGCGGAATTACCAGAAGTTGTAAAAAACTTGTATTTTTCCCTGAACACCCACAGAAAATCTGGACAGAATGCCCAATCGGTGTTATAATTCAAATACTGGACATAGTGGCATTGCCATGCCCTTATCCGGGTTTTTCGAAGCGCGGAGGCAACCGAAACCCGGCAGAACACCAACCTGAGAAAAGCCAAAGTAATTTTTGGTCATCATTTTTTAAGGAGGATAAAATCAAATGGCTAGAAAGATGAAAACCATGGATGGTAACCAGGCTGCAGCACATGCGTCTTATGCGTATACCGACGTAGCAGCTATTTACCCAATTACCCCTTCATCCGTTATGGCGGAGCATACCGATGAGTGGGCAACCCAGGGAAGAAAGAACATTTTCGGACAGGAAGTTCAGGTAACTGAGATGCAGTCTGAGGCAGGAGCAGCAGGTGCAGTACACGGATCACTGGCAGCCGGAGCTCTTACCACAACCTACACCGCATCCCAGGGACTTCTTCTGATGATCCCGAACCTTTATAAAATTGCCGGCGAGCAGCTCCCGGGCGTATTCAACGTATCCGCTCGTGCCCTTGCAAGCCACGCACTTTCCATCTTCGGAGATCATTCAGACGTTTACGCCTGTCGTCAGACCGGAGTCGCAATGCTCTGCGAATCCAGCGTACAGGAGGTTATGGACCTGACACCGGTTGCACACTGTGCAGCACTGAAAGGCAAAGTTCCATTTATCAACTTCTTCGACGGATTCCGTACCTCCCACGAGATTCAGAAAATCGAGACATGGGATTACGAAGATCTGAAAGACATGGTAGATATGGATGCAGTAGATGCATTCCGTAAACATGCCCTGAACCCGAACCATCCGTGCCAGAGAGGATCCGCACAGAACCCGGATATCTTCTTCCAGGCAAGAGAAGCATGTAACCCGTACTACGATGCTCTTCCGGCAATCGTACAGGAGTACATGGACAAAGTAAACGAGAAAATCGGAACCGATTACAAACTGTTCAACTATTATGGAGCAGCAGACGCTGAGCACGTAATCATCGCTATGGGTTCTGTCTGCGATACCATCGAGGAGACCATCGATTACCTCGTAGCAGCAGGCAAGAAAGTCGGCGTTGTAAAGGTACGTCTGTACCGTCCGTTCTCCGCAGAAGCACTCATCAATGCAATTCCGGAGACTGTAAAACAGATTTCCGTTCTGGACAGAACAAAAGAGCCGGGATCTCTTGGCGAGCCTCTGTACCTGGACGTAGTAGCAGCATTAAAAGGCAGCAGATTCGAGAGCACACCGGTATTCACAGGTCGTTACGGACTTGGTTCCAAGGACACCACACCGGCTCAGATCGTTGCTGTATATGAAAATACAGAGAAACAGAGATTTACCATTGGTATCGTAGACGATGTTACCAATCTGTCTCTGCCGGTTGGCGCTCCTCTGGTAACAACTCCGGAAGGAACCATCAACTGCAAATTCTGGGGACTTGGCGCAGACGGTACCGTAGGTGCAAACAAGAACTCCATCAAGATCATCGGTGACAACACAGACATGTACGCTCAGGCTTACTTCGATTATGACTCCAAGAAGTCCGGCGGTGTAACGATGTCTCACCTGCGTTTCGGAAAGAAACCGATCAAATCCACCTACCTGATCCACAAAGCAAACTTTGTTGCATGTCATAATCCTTCCTATGTGAACAAATATCACATGGTAGAGGAGCTGGTAGACGGAGGAACCTTCCTTCTGAACTGTCCATGGGATGAAGCAGGACTGGAAGAGCATCTGCCAGGTCAGGTAAAAGCATTCATCGCAAACCATAACATCAAATTCTATGTGATCGACGGCGTTAAGATCGGTATCGAGACCGGCATGGGACCGACCCGTATCAACACCATTCTTCAGTCTGCATTCTTCAAGCTTGCGAAGATCATTCCGGAAGAAAAAGCCATCGAACTCATGAAAGCAGCAGCAAAAGCTACCTATGGCCGTAAAGGTGATGATGTCGTAGCAAAGAACTGGGCAGCAATCGATGAGGGTGCAAAACAGATCAAAGAAGTTGCAGTTCCGGAAAGCTGGAAAAATGCAGCAGACGAAGGTCTGACCACAACTCATGCAGAGAGCGGCCGCGCTGACGCTGTTAAATTCGTAAATACCATCCAGGCAAAAGTAACTTCCCAGGAAGGAAACAACCTGCCTGTATCCGCATTTGCAGACTACGTAGACGGAACAACTCCGTCCGGCACATCCGCATACGAGAAACGTGGTATCGCCGTAAACGTACCTGTATGGAATCCGGAAAACTGTATCCAGTGTAACAGATGTTCCTTCGTCTGCCCGCACGCTGTTATCCGTCCGGTTGCCATGACCGCAGAAGAAGCAGCAGCAGCTCCGGAAGGCATCCAGACCATGCCGATGACCGGTATGCCGGACTACACCTTCACAATGGCTATTTCCCAGCTTGACTGTACCGGATGTGGTTCCTGTGCAAACGTATGCCCGGGCAAGAAGGGTGTGAAAGCACTGGCTATGGAAAGCCTTGCAGCACACGAAGCAGAGCAGAAATACTTCGATTATGCAGCAGCTCTTCCAGAGAAGACAGACGTTGTAGCAAAATTCAAAGAGAATACCGTAAAGGGCAGCCAGTTCAAGAAACCGCTGCTTGAGTTCTCCGGCGCATGCGCAGGCTGCGGCGAGACTCCTTACGCAAAACTGATCACCCAGCTGTTCGGTGACAGAATGTACATCGCAAACGCAACAGGATGCTCCTCTATCTGGGGTAACTCCTCACCGTCCACTCCTTACACTGTAAACGAGAAAGGACAGGGCCCGGCATGGTCCAACTCCCTGTTCGAGGACAACGCAGAGTTCGGTTATGGTATGCTTCTCGCTCAGAAAGCAATCCGCGGCGGCCTGAAAGCCAAAGTTGAGGATGTTATGAACTCCGAGAAAGCTCCGGAAGAAGTAAAAGCAGCATGCAAAGAGTATCTGGATACCTTTGACTGCGGCGCTACCAACGGAACTGCAACCGAGAAACTTGTAGAAGCAATCAAAGACGCTGACTGCGACGTTTGCAGAGACATCGTTAAGAACAAAGACTTCCTCGCTAAGAAATCCCAGTGGATCTTCGGTGGTGACGGATGGGCTTACGATATCGGATTCGGCGGCGTAGACCACGTACTTGCCAGCGGAAAAGATATCAACGTAATGGTATTCGATACCGAGGTTTACTCCAACACAGGCGGACAGTCCTCCAAAGCTACTCCGACCGGTGCAGTTGCACAGTTCGCAGCAGGCGGTAAAGAAACCAAGAAGAAAGATATGGCAAGCATCGCAATGAGCTATGGCTATGTATACGTAGCACAGATCGCTATGGGCGCTGATTACAATCAGGCAGTCAAAGCAATCGCAGAGGCAGAGGCATATCCGGGACCGTCCCTCATTATCGCTTACGCTCCATGTATCAACCATGGTATCAAGAAAGGTATGAGCAAAGCACAGACCGAGGAGCAGCTCGCTGTTCAGACCGGATACTGGCATTGCTTCCGCTTCAACCCGGCACTCGCTGCAGAAGGCAAGAGCGCATTCACACTGGATTCCAAGGCTCCGTCAGGAGATTATCAGGAATTCCTGAACGGCGAGGTACGTTACAACTCTCTGAAACGTGCAAACCCGGCGAAAGCAGAAAGACTGTTCGGCAAGAACGAGCAGGAAGCAAAAGACCGTTACACTTACCTGAACAAACTCGTAAAACTGTACGGCGCAGAAGAAGAGTAATTCTTTTTCCTTAAAAAGAATTTGAAAAAGGAGAGAAGTCATACTTGAGAGAGTATGGCTTCTTTCTTTTTGGGAGAAAAAATGAATTAGCGACATTTGGCAATAGTTTTGTATCGTTTGTCAACATTTTTATCCCGGAAAATGTTGACAAACG